>NZ_CAXSKY010000001.1:0-223177 GCF_964238065.1 Clostridium sp. AUH-JLR23 | reverse complement strand
GTTTTATTTTAAAGGGCTTTAACACCGTTTTTATGGAGTTAAAATCAATTACCAACATTTAACTGAAGTTAAATTTTAACAAAAAAACCCTGATAAATCAGGGTAGTTTTTAAATGGCGTCCACGGAGGGATTCGAACCCGCGACCGCACGCTTAGAAGGCGTGTGCTCTATCCAGCTGAGCTACGTAGACATCTGTTTTTCGACTGCTCATATATATTAGCATAACATATTATAACATGCAAGACTTTTTTTACTTTTTTATAAAAAAAGATACATTTTTATTTTTGTATCTCTTTCAGTCTAAAATCCAGTTTCCCATTATCAATGAATAATACAGCATAGCTTCTGGCACTCCCTCCACGTGGTAAGGTTGTAGATCCAGGATTAATATAATAGAACGATCCATCTTTTTGAAACATTGGCATGTGCGTATGACCTGATATTAAAACCTGACAATGATTCCTTGTCAGTATATCATTCATAGCTAATTCTCTATTAAAATAGCCAAAATACTGACCATGAGTAATGAAAATAGATACACCTTCTACAACAAGACGTGCCTCTTTAGGTAAATCTAAAGACCAGTCATTATTTCCTTTGACACAGATAAAACCCTCTAATACTCTTAAATCATAAGCCTCGCTATCTCCACAATGAATATAATAGTCCCCATCTTGTTCATGTTCTTTTACATAATCGATCATAGACTGATCTCCGTGGTTATCAGACATAATTACAATTTTTTTCATTTACATCACCTAGACACTATTATACCAAAAAAATCTAAATTTTAATATAATTATAATGAATTTGTGAAGTTTCCTGATTTCTAACACTTTCTCCATTAATGAGAATGTCTACATCCTTGACGTTATCTAAAGATGTTAAAGATAAAATGATAAGTTCTTCTAAAGTCTTATCAATTCTTTCATTGTCTAATAAAAGATTTGAATCTAATTCCAGTGTTAAAACCTGATTATCGAGTGATGCATTTAATAAATGAATTTTACTATTGATATGACTTAAAATAGTTTGAACTTGTTCTTCTAAACTATCAGACTCACTAATACGTAATGTTGTTGGAACATAATAAAGATAATCAGCTATTGTCTTTTCCTGATAAACCATCACAGGTACACTTTGATGTAAGAAAGTTGATGCTTCTTCAAAATTATTCAACCCTAAATCATGTGTTAGATGATTTAATGGAACAGTGCTATTGGGCAAATATGTTACATCTTTTCCATCTATTTGTATTTTAAGTTGATTAACATCATCATAATCAGTGAATACATAAGTCAAAGCTTCAATAATATTTAAAGCATCTTGATTAGAATATAAACAATCATTAAAACTCACTGTTAACATATGATCTTGAAGTTCTACTGATTGAACTTCTAATTGTGAATCAATAACAGGATATAATCCATATGTCTGCAATTGAGACGATTGCATTAAATCAATTTTATTTCTAATATCAGTTTCTAATTCCATTTGATTATGCACATTTAAGCTTACAGGAACAAGATCATGATTAGCATCCTGATATATGAGAGTTTGTAAATATGTTTCACTGACCTGTTTTGAATCATCCATCTGTAAATATATAAAAGAACCAATAGCTAAACAAATAATTGAAACAGACACAATGATAATCTTCTTTTTCATGTTTCCACCTCAAAACAATATATGAAAATATAAAAAAAAGATTCCAATGAATCATATTTCTATAAAAAATATGATCTTTGACTTTCAATCAAGACTATTATGTATATTTCATTATCAAAATCTCAAATAGAATTTATAAAAAACATAAACAACAGAATATATTGCTGTATTTTTTACTTAGTCTTCAATTCCATGTTATACAATAAAGGAAGTAACGTTATTTGTTACTTCCCTGCCATGTTTAAAATAACATCTATAAATTTTATAAATGAAGATGTGAAACAAATAAATCCTGATAATCAAAAAATCCTTGTGAAGATTCTACAAAAGTTTGTGTATCTCCCGTTGTATAAATTGTAATTGTCTGAGGTAATGAAGACGTATTTTCTAGATGATGGTTTTTAAGATATGAAGCCACTTCCTGACAGATAGATGCACTACTGGAAATATAATCAATATCTTCCATCACGTCTTGAAACTGTTTTAATAGAATAGGATAATGTGTACACCCCAAAATTAAAGCATCTATTTTATTTTGATATGGTAACAAATATTCTCCTAAAAGTTCTTGTATTCCATATTTGTATTCACCAGACTCAATGACTGGAACTAAGCGTGGTGTCGCCAATTCATAAACAGTTAATTCAGGATTGTATTGTAAAAGCATTTGACGATACTTATGAGATTGAATTGTTGCCGATGTCGCAATCACCAAGACTCTTTGATGATGACGTGCTAAAAACTCATGTACTGTTGAATGAATGACACCTACGATGGGAATATGTGGATATAATTTCTGTAATTCATCCAAGACATTTGCACTTGTTGTATTACAAGCCAAAACAATCATTTTAACATGTTGCTTTGCAAAATAATCACATATTTGACGTGTATATTCTAAAAGTTGACTTTTCGTTTTATCACCATAAGGACAATGTGCATTATCACCAATATAAATCATATTTTCATGCGGAAACTGTTGACGCATATAGTCTAAAACTGTAAGTCCCCCTACTCCAGAATCAAAGATTCCAATTGGATTATTCATAATTATTCTCCCTTGTTTTGTAATTGATATTCTTCTAATGTTAAATTTGAATCATGCAAAGATTTAGCTAAAGATTTACCAACATATCGATAAATATGAGCATCATAGGCATGATTTGTAATAGAAGCCTTGCGCTGTGGATATCTTAAAATAAAACCATATTCATAAGCATGTTCTTCAAGCCATTTTGACATCTCAGTATTTTCAAATTCCTGATAAGCCAATTCAGATTGTGTAACTTCAATTGTCAATCCTAGCTGCATTTCATTATAACCCACTTCTTTTTCATCTAATGTCTGTGGTGACTGATAAGCACTGCGCAATAAAAAGCCTTTGTATTCTTTGCTTAAATCTGTATAAAGTTTTAATAAAGCATTATATGCATCCTTTTGTAAATACATTGTATAACTTACCCTTGGTATATCCTGTACGAGAAGTAATTCACGTGGCTCATATTTTCCAATATAGTTTTGTTGATTCACTAAGGTATCTAACTTATAAGGTGCAAAAACCATTTGTACTCCTGCTGGTAATGTTGTCGTCATTAAATCAGCTAAAGTCTGCTGATTATAAGCACGTGTTAACATTTCCATAATCTGACTAATCTGATTTAAATCATCATAGCCCATTTCCTGTAAAATAAGGATATATTTCTCGCTATCCTGTACAAATGAATAATCATTTTCCTGATATAATGATTTCATTGATGTGTAGATATCAATATAGTCAAAATTAAAATTGTCAGTATTTAAAAAAGCTTCTTCCAAAACATTATGTACTAATACTTTGGCCTGATCAAAAGCTTGTTGACGATAAAGATAATCTAATCGTGTAGCTAAAGAATTTCCAGTTTCTAGAATATCTGTTATTGTTGAATAACGATGAGTTTCTTTTAAAAGGTTATAATATTGATAATTGACTAATTGAAAATCATCATATTCTATGTAGTCAATAAATAGATCAATTGAAATCTGATTATCTATTAAATATTCCTGTTCGTCATCACTTAAATATTTTTCAATTAAGACACGATTATCATTATTAATGCCATTAAGTCTATAAAATTTATCAAAATGAAGATTAACAACATAAAAAGAACAACCAAACAAAATAATGATTACAAGAAATAAGTGCCATGTTTTTAATTTCATGTCATCACCCTTTCTCGACTATTATAATACATATTGTTATATTTTTAAAGAAAAGAAATTGATTTCTAAAGATCAATTTCTTTCATTTTAATAAGTTCCAAGACAGCCTGGATACGAGACTCAACACCTAGTTTTTGAATCACATTGGAAATATGATTACGAACTGTCTTTTCACTAATATATAATTGTTTTGCAATTTCTTTTGTTGTATAAGATTGTATCAAGAGTGTAAATATCTCTTTTTCACGCTTTGTCAATAAGGAATGCATCATAACCCTCCCACATTAATATATGAGTAAAGGTTATGAGCTGTGCTCATTTGTATGCAAAGATTGAAAAAGTTCTTTCGCAACTTTTTCAGGTAAAACTTCCTGAAGTTCTTCTATAGTTGCTTCTCTCATTCGTTTTACACTTTTAAAATGATGCAACAATTGTTGCTTACGTTTTGGTCCGATTCCTTCAATATCATCTAACGTAGAAGCAAATAAAGATTTAGAACGTACATTTTTATGAAAACTAATAGCATAACGGTGAACTTCATCTTGCATACGTGTCAATAAAAAGAAAAGTTCACTTTTTGGATGAATAGGTATTGGCTGCCCATCCTGGTCCAACAACATGGCCGTCGAATGTTTATCATCTTTAGCTAACCCATAAACAGGTATATTCATTGCTAATGAATCAATAACTTCTTTAGCCGCATGAATTTGTCCTAATCCACCATCTACAATAATCATATCAGGAGGTGTCAGATTTTCCATCAAGACACGGTAATATCTACGATAAATCACTTCTCGCATACTTCCATAATCATCAGGTCCATCAACAGTTTTGATTTTAAATTTACGATAATCCTTTTTAGAAGGAACGCCATCTTTAAAACAAACCATTCCAGCAACTGCATAAGCACCCTGAATATTAGAATTATCAAACAATTCAATAATATGAGGTGTTTTCATATGCAAAAGTTCACCTAACTGTTGGATAGCACCTAAAGTCGCCGCTTCATTTTTTTCCATTAATTGGAATTTCTTTTCTAATGATTCTTTAGCATTTTCAATCGCCATTTGAACAAGAGAAGCCTTATTACCTTTTTGAGGTTTTAGAATTTTACATTCAATAATTTGTGAAAGCAAATCTATATCCATATCCATAGGAACAAGAATTTCCTTTGGTAAGGTATTATTTTGATAAAACGAAACCATAAATTGCTGCAAACTCTCTTGAACATGATCTTCAATAGGTATTAAATTCAAATCACGTGATAACAGTTTACCGTGACGCATAAAAAATAACTGGATGCTTAAATAACCATGATCAACATAATATCCTAAAATATCACGATCAATCTGATCATTAAATTGAACATGCTGTTTAGCTGTCACATAACGAATATGTGAAATTAAATCACGATATTCTTTAGCTTGCTCAAAATTCAATTCCTCACTAGCCTTCATCATTTTTTCAGTTAACTCATTAACTTTTTCTTTGATATCCCCATTAAGAAGTTTAGTAATAGATTTTTTAATATCAACATATATATTCTCATCAACATCTTGAATACATGGCGCCAGACATTGTCCCAATGAATAATAAAGACAAGGTTTTTTAGGAATATGATTACATTTTCTAAGAGGATATAAACGATTTAATAATTTAAAAGTTTCTCTAGCTGCAGTAGCATCTGGAAATGGGCCAAAATGTTTGGCTTTTTTTTCTTTGGCATTTCTAACAATACGTAAGCGAGGAT
Source organism: Clostridium sp. AUH-JLR23 (assembly GCF_964238065.1). Classification (NCBI taxonomy): domain Bacteria; kingdom Bacillati; phylum Bacillota; class Clostridia; order Eubacteriales; family Clostridiaceae; genus Clostridium; species Clostridium sp. AUH-JLR23. The sequence continues at coordinate 217,559 of NZ_CAXSKY010000001.1, read as the reverse complement.
GTGTTTCATTTGTCATTTGAATATAAGGATAATAGGTATTATCCATAAACATTATATTATATTGAGGGGTATAATCTTTAATCAGATTAATTTCTAAAAGCAGTGCTTCTTTTTCACTATCAGTTACAATATAATCAAAATCCTCAATTTCACTTACCAGTTTTGTCGTTTTATAATTATGAACACCAACAAAATAAGAATGAACACGATTTTTTAATTTTTTAGCTTTACCAACATAAATCACAGTTCCCTCTTTATTTTTCATTAAATAACATCCTGGTGATGCAGGTAATAAAGAGAGCTTATTTCTAATAAGATCATTCATTATTCAAAATATACCAGTGTAGCCCCTAATCCACCTTCATTAGGTCCACCATCTCGATATGATACAACGTGTTTGTTCTTATCTAAAATTTTCCTTACTCCTTTTCGAAGTGCACCAGTTCCCATTCCATGTACAATACGGACATGCGGATATCCCATCACCAAAGCATCATCCAAGAATTTATCAACCAATGCCATTGCCTCTTCATATCTTTTGCCAATAATATTGATTTCATAATTTCCTGTTTTAGAAACGGTTGATTTCTTTATTTTTGCTTTTTCAACTTTTTTCACTTTTGTTTGAGGATGTAAATAAAGCACTTCATCTTCATGTAATTTAACATTGAGTCCAGATATAGAAACCATAACCATATGGTTCTTTAAAATTTCCACAATATCCCCTTCTCTGTTCATCTTCAACACACGAACATGATCTCCAATATGCAATTGATGATCCTGTTTATGAACAACCTCCTGATTAACATATTTCATTTGATCTAAATCATGACGTATTTGATTCATTTCATGAGGTTTTAATGTCGATTGTTTTATAATGTTCATCATATCCTGAACTTCTGTTTTGGCTTTATCAATAATTGCATTAGCCTCGTCTTTAGCTTTTTGAATCATTTGATCTTTTTGATTTTCTATCTGACGTAACTGTTTTTCATATTTTTTTTGTAAGATTTGAACTTCTTCTTGAGATTCAATAAGTTGTTTTTCCTTTTGTTCTAAAATATCCTCTTTCATTTGCAGTGTTTCCATTAATCTTTCATGTTCAGACATGGATTCATTTTTAATATTTCGTGCATTTTGAACAATGTTTTTGTCTAAACCTAAAAGTTCTGCAATTTCAATAGCATATGATTGTCCAACACTGTCCAATTTCAAATGATATGTTGGTTTCATTGACTCCACATCAAAAGCAACGGCCGCCATCAATATCTCTGGATGCTCTTTAGCAAATGTTTTGAGTCGACCATAATGGGTAGTGGCTAAAACAAAAGATTTCATATCTACAAAACGTGATAAAATAGCTTCAGCCAGACTTTCTCCTTCTTGAGGATCAGTTCCAGATCCAATTTCATCTAATATAACTAAACTTGATGCAGTTGCATGATGTAAAATATCTATAATTTTCATCATATGACTAGAAAATGTTGAAAGTGACTGCTCAATAGACTGTTCATCCCCCAAATCGACATATATCTGATCAAATAAAGGAATAACAGCTTCACGAGCTGGGACTGGTAGTCCACATAACGCCATAAACGATAATAAACCAGCTGTTTTTAATGTCACTGTTTTTCCACCAGTATTGCTTCCAGTGATTAATAAAATACGATGCTGTTTTAATATAATATCATTCGCAATCACTTTTTCTTGAACAATACATGGATGACGTGCTTCTAAAAAAGACAAAACATTGCCATCTTTTTGGATCGTTGGTCGACAACAATGATAAAGCACACCAAACTGTGCTTTAGCAAAAATAAAATCTAATTCAGTAAGAATCTCTAAATTGAAATGAAAGTGATAATAATGATTTTTAACAAGTTGAGAAAGATAAAAAAGAATACGTTCCACTTCTTCCTTTTCTTGAGCCTCGTATAAACTGATCTGATTGTTCATACTTACAACTTCTGCAGGTTCAATATAAACAGTTTGCCCGGTCGCACTTTGAGCATGAATAAGTCCTTGAATCTGATTTTTATGATGCGACTGAACTGGCAATACCAGCCGATTATTTCTTGATGTCATTTGATCAATAGATAAATAATCCTGACTTTCCTTCACAAGATGTTCCATTCTTGTACGGATTTGTAACTGAGTATGCCTTATCTGTTGACGAATATGAAAAAGCTTAGGACTGGCATGATCATCAACTTGACCATCTGGAGTTATACATTTTCTTATTTCTTCTAATAAACGGGGTTGAGCTACTAAACCAGTATTAAGTTCATTTAAAAAATGAGCTGTTATTTCGCTATTATCAAAATAATTTTGGACATTAATAACACATTCCAGATGAGTTTGGACATGTAACAATTCTTCACCTGTTAATTGACCATCTCTATTAGCTTTTTTTAAACTCAAAGAAATATCACTAAGTCCACCTAATGGTAATCTTCCTTGTCGATCAATAAATTTCATAGCTTCATCAACTTTATCTAACGCCTCATTAACATCATCTTCATCATCAAATATCTGTAATTTTTGAACTTCTTGTTTCCCTAATGATGAAGCACAAAAACGCATAATTTTTTCTTGAATGATGTTCATTTCTAATGTTTCATATATATTCTTCATTTTATCACCCCTTTACTTGAGATAGAACGTCTTGAATCTGTTGTGTTGAATAGTTTGAATCTTCTAATAATTGTGTTAACTGCTGAATTTGTGAAGGATTCAACTGAATGGTCTGATTTTGATGAAATACATAATCTTCAAATAATTGAAGTGCATCTTGTTCATTGATAAAATGAGCATTCATGGCATTCAATGTAAATTCAGCGATAAATTCTTTTGAATAAGTATCCAGACTATTATTATCTTGCATAAGATCACTCATATTCATAACGGTTTGAGTGACATCGGGAATCATATCGACAATGGCATTTGCGATATAGGAATTTTGAATCATTTCTTTTCCATTAGCTACAAATGGAATGAAAAGAAAAACCAGACAGATATAAATAATCAATATTCCTTCAACCACATGACAACATAAACCTAATAAACGATCTGCAAAAGCAGTTAAAGAAAAAGTATGCATAATACCTTTTAATAGTGGTTTTACCAAAACTCCTATGATTTTTTTTATGATCATGAAAACAATAAATAGGATGAAACCAACGACTATACGATTAATTGTAGAACCTATTAGTGAAGCAATAAAATCATGGCTGTCATATTGATAAATTGTCCATATTGATGATAATGGATCACTTAAAAAATAGACCAACAATAAAACGAATAAAAAAGATACAATATCATAAAGCTGAATAATGAATCCTTTTTTATACCCAATAATCGCAGTTATCACTAAAAATATGACACAAATGATGTCTATTGAAAAAAAATCCAAGAAAAACCCTCCTTATAAACGCCGATATTATAACATTTGAAAAATGTTCTGTCAAAATTAACAAAATTATGTTAAAATAATAATGAGGTGATTAACGTGGAACCAATTATTTTAAAAGTTGAACAAATTACATTGGAGAAAATGAAAAAATATTATGATAGTCAAATGGTTCCAGTTGATGACACAAACCTTATATTTAAAGCACATGCTATTGGTTGCGATATTATCGCTAAAGATAATCATACAGTTGAGTTTTCGGGTGCTAATGCTTTTCAGGAAGCCAAACATTGGTCTAAGAAAATAGCGAAACAATTAGCTAATATGACAACGAACATTGAAGATATTTTTCCGTATCATCATATTGGATGTGCTGAAACAGGATCTACTGATTATTTAGGTCCAATTTGTGTTGTATCATGTTATGTACAGGAAAAAGATATTGAGTTATTAAAAGAGCTCAAAATTGATGATATAACAACTTTAAGTAATCGTGAAATTATTCAATGTGCAAAGCTCATTAAAGACAAGCTTATTTATAGTTTATTAATTTTAGATAACTCACATTATAATAAAATGGTAAGTGATGGTTTTAATCAAGCTAATATTAAATCAAAACTCTACAATCAGGCAACTGTGAATGTTATGCAGAAAGTCAAACAAAATGTAAAGGTAAAAGTGATCAATCAATTTGTTTCTCCAAAAACATATTTTAATTATCTGAAAAATGAAGTTATTGTTGTAAAAGATTTAATGTTTGTTTCAGATGCCGAACAAAAATACATGGCTGTATTAGCTGCTGAAATTTTATCAAGATATGCATATTTACAGTATTTTGCAAATATGACAAAGAGTTTAAAAATGAATTTAATCCGTGGATCAAGTTCTCAAGTTGATGTTGTTGCTGCAAAGATTGCTGCTAAATATGGCGAAAATATTTTAACAAAAGTTGTCAAACTCAATTTTACAAACACAAAACGTGTTAAGGCATTATTGAAAGAACAGTAAGAATGGAAATGAACCATTCTTTTTTATTATTACCTTTTGATATTTTATAAAACCAATTTTGAATAAGTTTATAAAATATAAAAACTGAGCTATATTGGAATGATTAAAAACAATATAACTCAGCTTTTTTATTAATCTTTAATCTCTATATCGAAGCGTTGCATTTTTTGATAGGCAACACCTGCAGCATCCAGCATACGCTTTGCAGCACGATCACTAGGTGTATCATTATATTTATCATCTTCGTAAATAATCTTTTGAATACCACTTTGAATAATAGCTTTCACACATTCATGACAAGGAAATAATGATACATAGATACGACATCCCTTGAGATTTTGAATACTATTTAAAATTGCATTCAACTCAGCATGAACAACATATGGATATTTTGTATCATACATATCCCCTTCTCGACTGTTCCAAGGAAATTCCGTATCCTCACATCCCCAAGGCAATCCATTATATCCAACACCTACGATTTTATTTTCAGGACTCACAATACAAGCCCCCACTTGTGTATTAGGATCTTTTGAACGATATGCTGATAATTTTGCAATTCCCATAAAATACTGATCCCAACTAATCACTTTAGACATTTTTATTCCCCCATTTCTTCTCTTAGTTGTGAAAGTTTATTTAAAAAGAAATCTGGTAACTCACTTTCAAAATATAATTCTTCATGTGTTCGTGGATGAATAAATCCTAAAATTTTAGCATGTAAATATTGACCATGACTTGTATCATCACGTCTAAGTCCATATTGTGGATCACCATATACAGGATGTCCAATATATTGCATATGAACACGAATTTGATGTGTACGTCCAGTTTCTAAACGACATTCAACCAAACTCATATCACGAAAACGTTCAATCACTTTAAAATTTGTAATTGCTTCTTTGGCATTTTTATCAGTACAAGTCATTTTCTGGCGATCACGAGGATCACGTCCAATAGGTGCTTCAATTCGTCCGAACTCATGAGGAATCAAACCATGAACCAATGCATAGTAACGTCTTGTAACTGTATGCTCCTGTAACTGCTCACTTAAACTTTGATGTGCCAAATCATTTTTTGCAACCATTAATAAACCACTTGTTTCCTTATCAATACGATGAACAATACCTGGTCGCATCACGCCATTAATGCCTGATAAATCTTGACAATGATATAATAAAGCATTCACAAGAGTTCCTGAATAAATACCTGCTGATGGATGAACAATCATACCACTTGGTTTGTTGACTACAATGACGTCCTGATCTTCATAAACAATATCAAGCGGAATATTCTCTGGTAATATATCTGTATTTTCTGGTTCAGGAATAGATACACAACAAATATCTCCTATTTCGGCTTTATAACTTGATTTAACAATGACATCATTCACAGTCACATTTTGTTGACGAATTAATTGTTGAATCTGTGTTCTTGACATATCTTTCAAATAACCAGACAACAATTTATCCAGTCTTTGACCTTTATGTTCTTCATCTACTGTGATTTTGATAGTTTCCATGCTTTATACTCCTCTATACATATTTCTAAGATGACTAACGCCATACCAATAGTAATCGCCATATCAGCAACATTAAAAATAGGAAAATTATATCCAAAAATAATAAAATCAATAAAATCTCTTACATATCCAAAGGCAATACGATCAATTAAATTGCCAATTGATCCCCCAAAAACAAGTACCAATCCAAAACGTGTCAATTTTTGATAGGGTTCAGATTTGATAAAATAATAAACAATTCCAATCGCAGCAACTATCCATACAATCACGAATAGATTTATTTTACCTGCCAACATTCCCCAGGCTGCCCCTGTATTATGTGTATATGTAAAATAAAAGAAATTATCTATAATGGAATAACTACCTCCTAGAGATAATGTATGATCAACAATGATTTTTGTCACCTGATCTCCAATAACAATGACCAAAAAGGTCAAAACATATAATATCATAGTCTGATATGTTAATTTTAATTTTTTCATTCTTTTATCACCAGTTCCTATTATAAGCAAAAATGACATATAAAGCAAAGAAAAAAAGCATAGATATGCTTTTTATAAAATAAAAATAACAATTGCCAGATAATGAAATACTGAACCCATAATGACAAATATATGGAAAAGTTCATGAAAGCCAAAATCTTTCGTTAAATTAGGTTTTTTAAAAATATAAATAAAAGCACCAATAGAATATGCAATACCACCACAGGCAATTAAGAACAAACAAGGTAAAGGAATACCTCTAAATGATTGAAAATCAAATAAGATAGACCATCCTAAAATCAAATAAATAGCTGTTGCAACTGCACGAGGTGCATTTAACCAACAGATTTTTAAAATAATTCCAATAATAGCAACACTCCACAAAACAGCAAGAAAATAATATGAATGAGGCGCAGGCATACATGCAATAACAACTGGAGTATAAGTTCCAACTATTAATACATAGATCATTGAATGGTCTAATTTTCTTAAAATCGTTTTTATTCTTTGACTGCCACTAAAAAAATGATAAATTGAACTGGCACTATATAAAGCAATCAATGATATGCCAAAAATGATTCCAGCACATAAAACAGCCGGTGACGTATCTTTCTGTATTCCAATAAAAATCATAATCAATAAACCAATGAAAGATAAGCATGCCCCTATAAAATGAGTTTCACTGCTAATAGGATCCATAGCTTTCTGAAACAACTTTCTCACAATATCAACTCCTTTATATGTAGTATTTAATACTACTTTATACATCTATTATATTTTATTTTAATCATTTGTCAACGAGATATTGTTATTTTGTATAAATTCATGTATAGTTATTTATGAGGTGAGTTTATGAACAATGAAAAATTAGATATGATTTTAGATCAGATTGAAAACATGAGTCATTTAAAATCGGAAGATATACCTTCTCTTGATTTGTATATGGATCAGATTATGACTTTATTTGATATTAATCTTGCTGATAATAAGCGACATGATGATGATAAGCTTCTAACCAAAACAATGATTAATAATTATTCTAAAGAAGGATTATTAAAACCTATCAAAGGAAAGAAATATACAAAAAATCATATTTTACAAATGTTACTTATTTATTCACTAAAAAATACTATTTCTATCCAGGAAATCAAAAAGATTTTACAACCTTTCCATGATCATATGGAAGAAATTGAACCCATTTATAATAATTATTTAAACATACAAAAAGAGTTATCTCATGATGTGACAGTTTCTATTCAAAACTTAATTAAAAATCAACACATAGATTTAGATAACTCTTACCAACTTGTTTTCATTTTATTATTAATCTGTTCTTTAAGTAATCAATATAAAATGATTGCCGAAAGAATACTTGATACTTTTTATGAAACAAATGAAGAAAAATAACCCCAAAGACAAGCCAAAGCTCTGTCCTGGGGTTTTTATTACATGAGAAAAACAATTGCTATGAAATGTAAAATACTTGCGCAATTAATGAATAAATGCCAGACAAAATGAAAATATTTTTTATGCTTAGCATAGAAGAAAACACCTACGGAATACATGATTCCACCCATAACAATAAAAAACAAAAACCAGAAAGAAGAATGAATAAGAAATGGAATAAAGATAATGGCTATCCATCCCATGACTAAATAAATAGTCGTAGATAAAACGGGAAAAGATCGTTTCGCAATAGCTTTCAATAAAATTCCAGCTAAAACTGCAGACCATTGAATAACTAAAATTAAAATACCTACCCAGCCTTGAACGACACATAAAGCTACGGGTGTATAACTTCCAGCAATCGCTAAATAGATGCAGATATGATCTAATTTTCTAAAGACATATTTCTGTTTAGAATCATAAGCCATACTATGATATATTGTTGAAATCAAAAACATTAAAAATAAACAAATAACAAAAATAGAAACACCTACACTACGAACAACTCCACCTTTAATATATGAATATACAGCTACAAAAGGCAAGGATAATAAACATAGTAAAGCCATCACACCATGACTGACAGCATTTCCAACCTCTTCGCCAAAAGTTAATTTAAACATATCTTTCATTGTTTTTTCTTTCATTTCCATTAACCCCCTATCAATCAAGAATACCAACCTGTTTTAATAAGAATTGCCCATTGCTTGATTTTGATATGCCTTTTTTGATTTTATAATCAAAATATATGTGTTCATCTTCATAGTATTCATCAAAATGATAATTCTGTTTTTTTAGCTGACCTAGTTCTAAATCATGCGTTGTTAAAAAGGTATAAGCATAAGGTAAGGATAACTTTTCAATCGTTGCTTTTGCTCCGGCAATACGATCCAAAGAGTTTGTTCCTTTAAAAATCTCATCAATAAAACAAATCATTGGTTGTTTCTTATGAGAATATTCAATCATTTCCTTAATACGTAAAAGTTCTCCATAAAAAGTAGAAATACCTTCTTCCACATTATCTTTCACACGCATAGAGGTCATAATATGCATTGGAAAACAGCTCATATTTTTAGCAAAAACAAATCCCCCGGCATATGCTAAAATTAAATTTAAAGCAATAGTTCGCATAAATGTTGTTTTTCCAGACATGTTAGAACCTGTAATCACACATAAAGATTCCTGCATTTCAAAATCATTTCCAACAACATGATAAGGATCAATTAAAGGATGACGCAAATCATGGAATGATAATGTTTTCTGTTTCTGAATATCGGGCAAGACAACATCAAACTGATCCACTTTTAAAATTGCCAAGCTCATTAATGCTTCTATATGCGCTAAACTTTCAAACCATTTTGGAACAGCATGACTATATTGCTTGATCCACTTGGCATATTGATATTGAATATAATAATCAAATAATCCTAAACCATTTAAAAATAAAAAAGCAAAAATATTTTGACGATAGATAACCTTTTGACTTATACGCGAAAGTTGTAAAATAGCCTTTATAGCATCCTCTTGATGCGTTATATTTGATTGTAATGATTTTAGATAAGATGAAGAAAATGAGTTGTTCACAATTTGTGCATAACTCTGTGCATAACTTTCCAAACCTGTGGATAAGTATGCAATTGGTTCAAACATTTCCTGATGATAACGATATTTTAAAAACGTAATACACAATTGTAAAACGACTCCTACTTCCAATATGGCTTGACTATATGGTGTGCCCCATCCAAAACAGACACAAATCAAACTACAGCAGATAATCAAAGGTATAATAAATAAAAATCGTAATAATGTTGGAATGGACTGATTTTGAATATATGCCATCCATTTTTCAATGCCATTCTTTTTTTGTTCTGGAATCATTGAACCTAATGTTTCTAATCGAACAACAAATTCTGGCATATCTGCCAATTCTTTAACTGCTTTTTGACGTTCCATCATTTGATCATAGCTGCTATCCTGAATCAGATAATCTGCTAATTGCTTTTTCCCTTGTTGGGTAAATGCTACACAAATCATCTGATATAATGAATTTTGACCTAAAACATCCAAATCAAGGCTTTTATAGTCCTGATCACTTAAAAAAGCCTCTCCATTCTCTTCGAATTCTTTCCATTTCCCCTCTTTTCTATCAATATGACGCTTATATGTTTTCAAAAGGGATTGGATATAAAGATCTTGTTTTTTATAACGATTATGAATGATAACCACGCCTATAAATCCAATAAAGAAAATTCCTGCTAAAACATAGCCAATGTTTTGCCAATAATATCCCAATAATAACAATACAATCATCACGCAAAAAAAGACAAGTCTTAACACAGCAAACATATTGCAATAACGATGAATATATTGACTCTCTTTTTTTGTATTCATATATTCTTTTTCAAAATCAATAAAACTCATAATACCTCCACAGACTGTTTTTCAAATATTACAACTTCTTCATGACCCCAATATGAACGAGCTATTTCTTTAAAGCCCATAGCTTGCCAAAAAGCCTTTCCGTTTTTATTTTGAGATAAACAAGCTAGCTGTATCGTATATTGAGAATAATTTTGACATAATCTTTGAATAATTCTTTGACCATAATGATGATGCCATAAGCTTTCTTCTATTAGAAACAAACCAATCCATAAATACGACTGATCATGTTTCATAGAAAAACGATAGCCAAGCATATAATCTATATAAGCAATCATTGTTTGATGTTCATATATTTTATAGTGAAAATGATTTCTTTCATCAAACCCTTCAGGACCTAACATATCCTGATTGATATAATCATAAGTTATTTCTTGAACATCCAATGAAAAATACGTTCTTTGACGCAAATAAAACTGATAAAGTTCTTCATCACATGAATGCACTAACTGATACTTCATATTTCCTCCATATAAAGAAAAACACGACAGAAATCGTGTTATCCTAAAAACATAAAATATACAAGAACTATGATACCTAAAACAATACGATACCATCCAAAAACTTTAAAGTCATGTTTTTTAATATAACTCATTAAAAACTTAATAACAAATACAGAAACAACAAAGGCAACAACCATACCAACAATAAGAATTGTTGCTTCCTGCATTGTAAAAGACAGACCAAATTTAACAATCTTTAATAGTGAAGCTCCAAACATAACTGGAATCGCTAAAAAGAATGTAAACTCAGCTGCAACGGTTCTAGATACGCCTAATAATAAAGCTCCTACAATCGTTGCACCTGAACGTGATGTTCCAGGGAAAATCGCTGCAATCAGCTGAAATACACCAATCAGTAAAGCTGTCTGAATTGTAATATTTCGTAATGAATGGATGCGACTATGTTGATGCGCATTTCTATTTTCAATCACAATAAACGCAATCCCAAAAACAATCAATGCTATAGATACTGTCTGATAATTATAGAACATTGCTTCTAGTTGTTCATCAAAGAGTACCCCAACGACTGCTGCTGGAATACAGGCTACTAATATTTTAATCCATAAAACAACCTTATCAACTTTTACATAAGATAATAAACCATCTTTAGCTAATGGATATGGATTGTCTTTTTTTTCAAAAGGAAAAAAATCATTCCAAAACAAAATAACAACAGCCATAATTGCACCTAACTGAATGACAACCTGAAACAAACTATAAAATTCTGGACTTACATCCAATTTAATAAATTCATCAAGTAAAATCATATGTCCTGTACTGCTGATAGGAAGCCATTCTGTCACACCTTCTACAATACCGAACAATATCGCTTTTAATATTTCAATCATTATTAACCCTCCTGATTGATTGTCTACTTGTATTACTATATATGAAATATACTCTTTTGTATATGCTTTTTGATAAAAATAATTATTTTCATCTATCTTTTTCTATAGATTTCGACTCAAAAGTACGACACTTTCAATATGGCTTGATACGATAGGCTGAATGTCCTTGCTATTTTTATGAGCAAGGGAACATATCCACAGCCTTTTTCGTTGTTTAGTCGTTTGTGGAAACATATCCATAAAACTGGAATTTAGCAGTTTGGCGCCGGTGCTTTAACAACAATAAACTCCAGCGTTTCTTCAGAAACATTTTTTAAGTTCATTTTTGTATGGAATGGAACTTTTAATACTGTTCCTGCCTGATATTCATGTGTTTCCTGTTCATTCAAAGTCGCTGATAATGTTCCGCGAACAACTGTAATATACACACTTTTTGCATTTGAAAAATGCTCTGGCAGACATTCACCCTTATTCAAGATCATATGCATATAGTGTATATTTTCATCAATAATTACCTTTTCAACTGTTTTTTCATTTCCTTGTGTTAATTTAAAAATTTGTTCAATCATATTTTTCCGTCTCCCTTTGTGTTTCATCAACTCTGTAAATTCATATTTTCCGCTTACGCTACAGGCGGGTCGAAATCCTCGTCCGTACACTTACGGATGATTCTCTTTGTTTTTTCAATAGGTAGAGGCACATTTTCTTCACTGAAATACTCAATATTCACTACCTCTACAACCGCCTCATGGTTATCCTTACCTGCAGGCACAAGCACGAAGTCACCAATTTCAATGCTATCATCATCTGTCAGATAATAATAACTCTTGTAACCTTCATCAAAAGTAACGCTACAAAAGATGTATTCTGATTTGCGCCGTTTTACTTTGCCATAAACTGATGGGTCAAGTATTTCTCCTAAACCATAGAAACGAATGAAGTCAAACACCGTTTCCGCAAAATCTGCGAAGTCCTCCGGCAGACCATTTTTATCGTAGCTACCCGCAATGGTAGAGCAATTCTTCGTGGTGTTCGACATAGATGTCATAAGCTGACACTACCGGAAAAGGCTTAAAATAAGGCTTTTTTAGGCATTATTTATCTACTCTTGACATCAATACTACACACTCGACGTGCGTACAAATTCAAATTATATCCCCACAAAACTACGGATATCTGGACAATATTTTTACAGTACTAATACCGTTCGTGCAGCCTTTTCCCACAAAATCATGGATGGTATTAATTTTGCACCATACTAATTGTGCAACAGCCTGTGGCACAATTACTTTTTTCCATTACTTCAGTATCATTATCTTCTTCCATCTTTTCCGCTTCTAACGATTGATACTCCTGTTTCAATCCTCGTAATAATTCTTCCCCACTCGACAAGTACAGCTTATACTTTGACACAAAAATCTGCGTCTTATCAAATGGCTAGTGCTACCGCTTATTGAGAATAATTTCTTGCTTATTAACAAATAACCGAGCACTTATATTCCAACTGTCTTGATAACCTCCAACAATAATTAATATAGGTTCTGGACATTTTAGTTTTTGGTCTTGAGATAAAACTATCATTTGATTTTTATCAATATTACTTGGTGCCGACGATGCATTTGGATGATAGTGCCACTCTCCTAAATAATACTGACCTTGGTCCCATGCCAAGTCTAAAATTCTTTTCAATCCATCTATACCCCTATGAAAAGTACACTTTGAATGGCTAGAATTTTTGGGTGGTGGTGTTATTTGCAAAATATTAGCTATTGCTTGGTTGGAAGAATAATTTCCAATTAAAATGCCCCCTGTTTCATAAGGATTAGAAATAGCACAATAATAAAGCATTTGTTCATAAGCCTTTGTGTCGAACTTTACACTATATGATTGATTCTTATCTTGAAAAAGCAAATTATCCATCCTCTCTTTTCTCCACCACCTCATAGCTTTCAAATATCCCATCGCTCTCTTTTTGCTCGTAAATGAGTGAAAGCGTCTTTTGAGATTTTGATATAATGTAATTTTCAATTACCTTCACGGAAGTTGCAGCAGCAATCCAAATATCATCACTTCTTCCAGGAAAAGTCGGATGCCAGCAACCAATTCCATTCCTTGGCAAGTCGTAATCATCATATAAGACTTTTTCTGCCTGTAGGTACGGGGAAATCAAATCATAAAAAGCATTAAAATTAAAAGTGTTACCATTCATCAGTGTAACATATAATCGTTTTGCACCCAATCCAACAGAGACTGAAGCTATAATATGAGTTCTCTTAAAATTAGTACTTTGAAGAATATCAAGTACATTATTTTCCCCAGTACAATCAACAATAACATCATATCTATCCAAATCAATATTTGTTTTAAAAGAGTCATCATTTGAAAGAGTATCATTTATAACTTTAACATTTGCGTGTGGATTTAGGGAGTTAAGATAATTACATACCGATAATTCTTTAAATTCACCAATATTATTTAGATTTAAGATATGGCGGGATAAGTTCCCGACTTCAAATATATCTGAATCTGCAATAGTAATATTATATACTCCTGCTCTTACAAATATTTCTGCGATTGATGCTCCAATGCAACCTGCTCCAATGAGCAATATTCTTTTCCTTAGTAACAGGTCGCTCATTTTACCTCGTTGAGATATTTCGTGTTGGTTCCAATTTTCTGAAACGATCCAATCCAATTTTGCATTTTTAGTGAATACCTCACATCTATCACGCATCCACCATCCCTGTTGATTATTTCTGAATCCTTTTGCTGTCCTTTTGCCATATGATACAGTCGGTAAATACAGAGCTTTCCAAGAAATTATCTCGGGGTCTCCACCAAAAATTCGGGGAACAGGGAAACCAATTAAAAGCAAATGCCGTTTTCCGTCCCGAATTTTTGAGACAATATTTTGAAGGATACACATTATATTAATATGTTGTTTTTCACAGGCAACTAACAATTCGCCAAATGTTTCTGGTGCTTGCCACTCATTAACAACTGGGATCTGATTCATAAGTATCCACGGGGCAATAATTGGAGGTGATATAGTTGTTTTTGAAAGATATTTTCCCCATTCTGTATAATGCTGAATGTTGTTACTTAGCGATTTAAACACCTTAACATAGTATACAAATGGTTTACTTTTATACACATCTAATTCTGCTATTCCATACCGACATTCGACACTCTCCCATTGCATGAAGGTAACCACATCTTCCGAGAAAGCAAATTGCATTTCAAAAATATTGCTCATAGAAAATTCGGGCAGCTCAAACGGCTCGCTTTCTGTAACTAATTTTCCTTTTGCCGCTAACTCGAGCCAACAAATTGCTCGTTTTGCATGATACAACAAGCGTTCATCTACACTATATGGTTCCGATTGATAATTAGGTATTGTATTCACCTCAAGGCATAATGCTCCTTTTCTCCACAATCCGTTTCTTTCAATTTTGGAGTTGTTGGCTTGATGATACAATGTAACCGTTATACTGTTTTCGACGTCTGGATATACTTTAATTTTTCCGTTTGGGTATTCGGATCCAACAACGAAAAACCATTGAGATTTCTGAGGGAAATATGGTGTTTCACATTCAATCACAATACTTAAGTGTAAATACCAAACATTTAATTCATTATCAAATTGCCACTCATCCATTATCTCAACTTGCGATAATGAATCTAAAGCCCTTCGAGCCTGATTTAATTTATCAAGGATTTGTTTTGACTCCATCTATGCAAATCTTCCTTCTGGAATGGCTGCTGATTTTTCAGTACGGGTTGTAAATCCCGTTGAAGAATTAGATTTTGATGGCTTTGGAGCTGGTGGGAATTCATTACCAAATAGCTCTCTCCATTTGCAAACACTATCATATAATTCTTCACAATCAAAAGCTTCACGAGCTATTTTAGCAGCATCACAAACCGTATCGTAGAAATCAGAATATTCTTCATCTGTAATTCGTGCAAAAACATCGTGTTCAGGAACGCCTCTATCAGCTAAAAAAGGTTTATTAGTGTATTGGGAAACGATATTTTCAAGAGTTAATACAACACCTTCGGCAACACTTTTAATATCATCTGGACAACAATCACCAATAAAATGTTCCAACGGATAACTCTTGGGATGTTTCATATCTGGATATTGTGTTTTACGCCACCACTTCAATGCCTTAACAACATTTATATAGTGGGTATTGCAATTCTTGTTTTTTTCAACCGTCCATCGAATTTGCTCAAGTGGATGTGTTTTATCCCATTTTTCCGCTTCACGGTCAGGAATTAGCAATGGTTCGGATTTCCATTGAGGCTGGCTATCTGATCTACAAAATATGTTATATGTACTTTCAAGTAAGGCATTACTAAACGATTTTGTAAGTAACTTTTGTTGAAAATCTTCAATTGTGTATTCTGAAATAATAGCCTCATCTTGAAGTACTCCTGTTTCGCTCTCACTAGGTGCAGAAGTAGGAACGATATCCAAATCAACATAACTTAAACTTATACCAATTGATCTCCCTTGAATTCTATATTTGTCTTTGTAATGCTTTTCTAAAAATGGGACAAATAAATTCAAAGCCTCCTCTGGTGTATACTCTTCAGAGTCTAATTTCGTTACAACAATTACATCGACATCCGATTTGTTGCCGTTTTTAGGTTTTACTGCTGTAGAACGTCGGTAGCTTCCCTGTAAAAAAGTACTAATAATAATCTTAGATAAGGTTTCATCTTCCTCTAATCGTTTTCTTAACGTGGTATGCTCCGTTTTCAAATCATTCACCTGATTATCAGACAAGCGAATATTAGATAAAAAATCTTTAAAATATGACGGTACAGTAGACATAAACGATCCTCCTTTAATTAGTAAAACTTATTGATTGTGAATATGTACAAGAATTCCTTTGCTCAAAATCATATTCATATAGAATACATTTGCCAAATCCAACTGAATTTTGACCTAAGAAAAACATAAATGCATTTGGAGCAGCAGCAAAAATATGTAGTGTTGCACGCCGTTCCACAGTGCTTCTTCTGCCAATAGCGTTATAAACTGAATTAGCTAAAGCAGTTGCATGTGTTCCATCTTCTATCGAAAAATTTGTAGCACCAACATCGCTTGGCGTACAATTAATGATACGTCCAATTGATAGATTGTTTTCTTTTATGAATTTTACCACGTCATCGTAAATGTTGCGAGTGACATTTAATACTAATGCAGAATCATATTGATTCTCATTAAACTTTTCGTGTGAAATATCCCAATTAGTATAGTTCCTTTTAGATGACAGTTTCACATCCCATAATACAGTGCCATTGGTCGACGATTTTTGTATCGGAAATACGTTGATACCTGATTTACTATCAAGAATTCTTCCTACTGCAAAGGCTATAGACGCATGTGTATCTAAAAATATTTGATAGGCATGCTTGTTGCTTGTATTTGTGAGCAAAAATTCCTCCAAATTTCTATAAATATCTTTGTTCCAATCGTATTCACCCTTTATATTGCGACCATCAAACTTATTAATGAATGATATACAACTCTCTGTGTCTTCTTCCAAGTTTTCTGCTCCACGGGTAAAGCTTTTCACACCAATAGATATTCTTTTAGGGGAATACTTATCGGCAACAAGAAGAATGCGTTTTTCCATTTCTTCATCAAAGTCTTTTCTATCAATACCTTTACCATGTGTTGAAGAAATCATCTGGTCATTTACAGTCGCTGAAGCAATAAACCTAATTTGGTCAAACGTCATCATTTGATTGCTATCTGAAATATACTGATGCAACGAATCTCTTACAATTTTTTCTAAAACTTCTATTTCAAACGGCAAAATAAAAAACCGTATTCTCTTATTATCAAACAAATCTGTATCAAACCCATTTAGCGACGATTTTGCTTCTTTATCAAGCACTTTCCCATAATACTTTTCGATTGACTTTATAAATGTGTTGGCGGACTTATCACATTGCCCGATTAAGAATAATTCATATTCAGGACTTTCTATATCCTTTATAAGCTCATCTAGCCATGTTTTGATGTCTGATTTGGTAAAAGTATTTATCGTTGATTTTACTTGTATGCATTTAACAATTTGATTTTGCTGCTCTAATGCTATATCAACCTTATCATTTGATGTTGGAAATTCGACATATATCTTATCCCAGTTACTTTTATCAGTTAAGGCCTCTAATACTGAAGCAAACCCCTGGTATAAAAATCCCCGTGATGCTTCTTTTCCACCCATAATCCTCACCCTTTCCATCATTTATTTGCTTTACTAATCCATGTGATATTCTATAAACAGGCTACCTATTAAATAACCCCAAAATATTTCAAAGCATCTTTAATAGCTTCCACTTTCTCCGCTGTCGGATGTTTTCTCGGATGTTTCAATTCTTCTACTGCATTAGGAGCGTCATACATCGGCAAACCCAAATTTCTCTTTACCTCTGCGATATATGCGGTATGTACCTTGAAACCGTATTTCGCTTCTATGTATTCCTTAATCATCTTATATGTAATTCGCTCTTTCGGCTTGTACGCTTCAGTTCTCTTTGTGATATTATCCAGCGGTACTTTTCCCTCACCTTCACCAAACTCGACTTTTACGTTGATATGTCCATCCGGTTTTTTGTGGGAAAGCAGTACTACCGTCTCCACATGCTCAGTATGTGGAAACATATCAACTGGATAAACATCATGACTTTGATAGCCAATTTTAGCAAACATTTTTAAATCACGTGCCTGCGTTGTTGGATCACACGATACATAGACAACCTGTCTAGGCTGTAAAGTACGAATTGCTTCAATAAAAGTTTTTGTACTCCCAGCACGTGGTGGATCCATAACAACACAATCCACTTTTTGCTTTTGAATAGCCAATTGATGCATAAACTCAGAAGCATCCCCATTAACAAAATGAATATTTGAAATATGATTCATTTTTGCATTGTTAATAGCATCTTTATAAGCTTCTTTGTTGATTTCCACCCCAATAACAGTTTGAACATATTGAGCCAAAAACATTCCAATCGTTCCAATACCACAATAAGTATCTAAAATGGTATCATCCTGATGTAAATTCAATAACGATAAAATGCGACGATAAAGAACTGTACACTGTTCATGATTAATCTGGTAAAATGATTGAGCTGATATTTTAAATGTTAAGCCACATAATTGATCAACAATAAATCCTTTTCCATATAGCACTTTTTCTTGTTTAGATAAAACTACACTTGTTTGTCTACGATTTGTATTTAAAACAACCGATTGAACAGATGGACAGGCTTTTATTAATTCCTGACAAAAATTTTTACTTCCCTTCATGACATGATCTGTTCCAACCAGAACAACGAGTGTCTGATTCGTCATGACTGCCCTACGTATTAAAACATGTCTTAAAAATCCTCTATTTTTCTTTTCATCATATATGGATACACGATATTTTTTGAGAATCTTCTGTATGGTTGATAAAATTTGATGTGTTTCATCATCATGCAACAAACATGATTTCATCGGTACAATGCGATGAGATGTTTCTTCATATAAACCATATTCATATTTTTGATTAAAAGCGACAATGACTTTATTACGATAATAATATGGTTTTTCCATTCCAGCAACATCATGAACGAAATGATGAGGAAATAGTTTTTGACACTTTTCTTTTTTTATAAGCAACTGTTTTTGATAATCCATTCCAATATATTGACAGCTGCCACATTGTTTTTTGATTGAACAATCCATAAAATCCCTCTATAAAGTTGCTAAAAAGGCAACTAAACAATCATAACATCTTAAATAAGAAGCCAAATCTAATTTTTCATCAGGTGTATGAACATTTTCCATATGTGGTCCATAAGTTATAATATCTAAATCAGGAATTTTTTGTTTAAAAATACCCGTTTCTAATCCACCATGTGTTGCTTCTTCTTTTAATGTCTGATTGGCATAGGTTTGATAAAATTCTTTAAACTGTGCTCTAAAGCGTGAATGAGGATCATAATCCCAACCCGGATAATCATTAGATACCTGAATAGAAGCTCCATATAATAAAGCAATTGTTTCCAGTTGTAGACATAACTCATCACGTAAACTTTTTAAAGGTGAACGTAATGAATAATCAATTGTAAAACTATGATCATGTGTACGTATGACCCCCATATTCAATGATAAAGTTGGTAAATGTTCAATTGCCTGTGACATTTCCAGCATTCCATTCAAACCTAAATACATAATTGAAATCATAGCTTCACTATCTTTTGCATTCACACAGACATGACATTCATCACAATGCAATTCCACATAAAATTCAGGATCACTGATTTCTAATTCCTTTCGAATATCTGTTTCATACTGTCCAATATATTGTGCTAATTCTTCATAAGATTGCTGACTTGCAAAAGCAACTGTACACTCTCTAGGAATCGCATTGTTTTTTAATCCTCCTGTAATATCAATCAAACGAATATCCATCCCATTTTTCAATAAATGATATAAAATGCGTCCCGCAATCTTATTAGCATTTCCTCTACCTAAATGAATACATCCACCAGAATGTCCTCCTTTTAAACCTTTCACTTCCAAAACATAAACTGGAGAATGATTATCTTCACCCGTGATTTCTTTGGTAATCAAAACATCATTTCCTCCTGATGATGACACACAAGTTTCCCCTTCTGCTTCATTATCTAAATTAATTAAACGTTTAGCTTTAAGTGATGTTGTATCTAAAGCCATTGCTCCACATAGTCCAACTTCTTCTTGAACAGTAAAGACACATTCCAATGCTGGATGAGATAAACTGTTATCTGTCAACAATGCCAACATATAACATACACCACAACCATCATCAGCTCCTAAAGTTGTCTCATTGGCATGTAAAAAACCATCTTCCACATAAAGCTTTAATGGATCAGTATCAAAATTATGCTGACTTTCTTTATTCTTTTCATTAACCATATCTATATGTGCCTGCAACATGACTGGTTCATGATCTTCATAGCCTTGACTGGCTTCTTTAAACACAATCAAATTATGCATATCATCACGCATATAACGAAGATGATGTTGTTTAGCTAAATCTTCAATATAATCCGCCAATTTTTCTTCATGGTATGAACCATGCGGAATTTGTGAAATTTCTTCAAAATAACGATATATAAGTATATTTGTATCTAATACTGACATTCTATTTTCCTCCAATCTTGTCACAATTATATCAACTTCCCTATCAGATGTCTATGCCAAAGCATTCTGCAATAATTTCATTTCATCTTCATTAAGTTGACGATATTGTCCATATTTCAATTGTTCATCTAAAACAATATGCGCAAATGCTATTCGTTTTAAACTAACAACTTCATTAGACATCGATAAAAACATTTTTTTGATTTGATGATATCTTCCTTCACATATTGTAACGAGGCAATGATAATCATCTTTTATTTCTAGCTCTGCTGGTAAACATTGATATGTCCTATCAATCATCATTCCTTTTTGAAAAGCCTCAACATAGTTTTCCGTTATTGGCAATTTTGTCTGCACTTCATATGTTTTTTCTACATGATTCTGTGGCAATAGAAGCTTTTTAGATAAAGATTTATCATTAGTTAATAACACAAAACCTGTTGTATCTTTATCCAGACGTCCAACACAATAACAATCATCTCGATCTATTAATTCTAATAGACAAGGATATTTCTGGTCATGCGCAGCACATATATATCCCACTGGTTTATTGATCATATAATAAACAAATGGCATTGCCTCAATCACTTTACCTTGAACTCTAATTTTATCCTCTTTACAAACAAGGTAATGTGGATCTTTCACACATTGATCATTAATCATCACATAACCTTTTTTGATCAATGTTTTACATTCTTTCACATTGCCCAATTGGTTTTTCATTAAGATAAGATATAAATATTTTTTAATGGGTATTTCTTCCTCTCCAGCAATCATTGGAACGTACATTTCCATTATTTTTAATAATAACAGGTACCAATGTGCCACGTGAATACTGTGGATTGTCCTTTAAAATATCAGCTAAAGCTGATAAACGTTTATGTCCATCCACACAAATGTAATGTTGATTTTCCTGATTGACAGAAATAGGAAATGAAAAACCAATTCTTAAAACTGATTGATAAAGTGTTTGAGGATATTTTTGATAGTTAAATTCTATCTGTGATATATCTATTTTCATTATACGCATTTTGTTATCTCCTTTATTTTATTGATTATATCATTTTTTTCAAAAAAGCAAAATCTTTATCTATTTCTATTTAAACATGATATAATGTTGGATAGGGAGGTATCTTATGAATATATTATTGAGCCGTATTTTAACCTATTTAAATGGAACCCTTTTTCATGATTATAATTATAAAATTTGTACATTCATTATTTTTCATTACCTTGAAATGGAAGATATGAGTGAAGAAGAATTTTTAAAAAAAGGGTGTTTTAAAAAAGAAGAATTATATTCTTTTATTGCCTTACTAGGCTTTAAAGAATATGAAGAATTTAAGGAAACCTTAGTCAATCATCATCAGACACGTCTTAATCAAATTCGTGTCAGAATGATTGGTGTTGATAGTCGTGAATTCATTGAAAAAATGGATAAAGACTGTAGTGATGATGAAATGCAAAAAATCATAAGTGATATTTGTCAAAAGCTTTATCGTGCCAAAAGAATTGTTGTATTTGGTGCTTTATATCCAATATCTATTGCTATTGAACTACAAACTGACATGATTACATTTGGTAAACCTTTTATTCAATATCATAGTTATGATCCTATTGTTATGGATGAACATGATGTGGCCATTGTTATTAGTGCAACAGGTCGATACTTAGAAGGATTTAAAAAGTCAAAAGCTGATGTACATATTGATAAAGCACAGCAGATTTTAATTACCCAAAATAAAAAATATCTGAGAACAGAAACTTCACCAAATTGTAAAGTTATTTATGTTCCTGGTAAATTTGATAGTATTAATTTTAATTATCAAATTATGACAATTTGTGATTTAATTCGTCTACACTATTTTCAACAATATTACTTATAATACAAAAAGACTGTTACTCAAAACAGCCTTTTTTATATTTTATCCATTTGACTTACTTTTTATTGTAATAAGATATGATCAGTATAATCATGAGTATGTTGAGTATAAAGATGAATCAAGTCTTCCACCGTTAAATTTTGTTTGCGTTTTTCATCAATGAAATCAAGAATTCGCCCTTCACTCATAATAATGATTTTTTGTCCATATTGAATAGCATCTTCCATATTATGAGTAATCATTAATGTTGTCATCTGATTTTTTCTGACAATATTCGCTGTTAAATCTAAGACTGTCTTTGCAGTTTGTGGATCAAGAGCAGCAGTGTGCTCATCTAATAGTAAAAGCTGTGGTTTTGCATATGTTGCCATTAATAAAGACAATGCCTGACGTTGTCCTCCAGAAAGAACACCAACCTTTGTATCCATACGTTTTTCTAATCCTAATCCCAGCTCTTTCAATGCTTCCTTCATTTGTTGGCGTTGTAAGTGAGAAACTGGTTTTAATTTGAAGTAATGTCCCTGACAACCAGCTAATGCTAAATTTTCTTCAATAGTCATAGTAGGTGCTGTTCCTTTTAAAGGATTTTGAAAAAGTCTACCGATGAAGCGTGAACGTTTGTATTCTTTTAAATTTGTAATATCTTGATGATTCAAATAAATATGACCCTGAGCTGGAAGAATCGCTCCACTTATTGTTTGAAACAATGTTGACTTTCCAGCTCCATTACTACCAATAATTGTCACAAAATCCCCTTGTTGAATTTGTAAATTGACATGTGATAAAGCTTTCTTTTCATGAATTGTATCAGGATGAAAAACAACCGATATGTCCTGTAATTCTAACATACTTTTTTCCTCCTTATTTTTAATTTTGTCAAAATCAAAGCCAATACAACTAATAAAGCAGACAACAGTTTTAAATCTGTTGATGGAATCCCCATTTGTAAAGCTAAAGTGAGAATTCCACGATAAATAAATGCACCTATCGTAACTGCTAATAATTGATAATGAATCTGATCTTTTTTTATAAATGCCATTCCAATGATAATACTTGCTAAACCAATGACCATCATTCCTGTGCCACTTTGACTATCCGCAAAGGATTGATGCTGAGCATATATAGCTCCAGACAAAGCCACAAGTCCATTGGATAAAGATAAACCTAAAATTTTCATCAAGTCAGCATTTATAGATGAAGCTTTAACCATATCTTCGTTATCGCCGCATGCGCGCAGCGCTAAACCAAGCTGTGTTTTTAAAAAATAATAAAGAACTCCAAAAATAACAGCTACAAACATGATAATCAATAAAAACTGTGAATATGGTTCGAAATTGGTCAATGGTGTAAATATGGTTGTAGAACCGAACAATGACAAATTAGGTGAATCATTCATAATTTTTAAATTTATAGAATAAAGTCCAGTCATAGTTAAAATTCCTGCAAGTAAAGATGCAATTTTCAACTTTGTTGTTAAAAGCCCAGTCACAAGACCAGCCAGCATTCCTGCAATAAAAGCTGCACATAATGCCAAGTAAGGATGCCCAGAAAGTGTCAAAACAGCACTAACTGCACAACCCAATGTAAAGCTTCCATCAACTGTTAAATCAGGTAAGTTTAAAATCTTATAGCTCAAATATAATCCTAAAGACATAATCGCAAATATACCACCAAGTTCTAATGCTCCAATAATAACTATCATATTCATAACATGACCACCCCTCTACATCATAACCAATGAAGAATCTTGAATGATGTTTTCAGGTAATTCAACATCAATTTGTGTCATGACATCCTGATTCACATAAATCTTTAAATCATCCTTAAAAACCTTAACAGGAATATCACTTACATTTGAACCATTAAGAATTTGATCAACCATATTGGCAGTTTCCCTTCCCAATTCTTCATAGTCAATCCCAACGCTTAAAAATCCACCATCCTGTACCATAGAATCTGCTCCTACATAAAGTGGAACTTGTGACTGAATACATGAATGACTGACAACATTCATAGCACTGGCAATTGTATTGTCATTAGGAGCAAAAACAGCATCACATTGAGTTGCAAGAACATCAATTGCACTTTGAACTTCATTAACATTTGTAATAGTTGCTTCTTTAATTTCAAAACCATGCTTTTGTGCATAATTTTTAGCTTTTTGAATATTTGTTACTGAATTAGCTTCTCCTTTGTTGTAAATAACTCCTAAAGTTTTTAAATTCGGATTTATTTCAAGGGCTTTATCAAGAATCAAATCTACTTGAATCTCGTCACTGGTTCCTGTTATATTTTTATCTGGTTTTTCTAAAGAACTTGTCAGTTTAGCTCCAATTGGATCACTCACTGCTGCAAAAACAACAGGTGTTGTTGAAGAAAGCGATGCAACTGACTGAGCAACAGGGGTTGCTATCGCAACAACGACATCAGGATTTTCTGATGCAAATGTTTGTGTAATACTAGCAGCAATACTATTATCCCCCTGCGCATTTTTAAAAATATATTCAATATTTTGATTATCTTGATAACCTAACTCCTCCATTTGCTTATCAAAAGCATCCTTAATTGTATTTAATGATGTGTGTTCCATATATTGAACAACAGCAACTTTTTTCACAGTTGAGTTATCACCTTGACAACCCATTGTCATTGATAATATACATATTCCTATTAATACGTTTTTTAAAATTTTTTTCATAGTCTTATCTCCTTTATATTGTATTTTATTCATGTTTAACTAGAAAATAAGACACCATCGTTTCATTTTCATAAGAAAGCTCCTTTCTTATTGGCATATAAACAAAAAACACCTGTCCATCAAAGGACAGATGTTATAATCTGCGGTACCACCTTTATTGGTTATAAAAATAACCCACCTCATTAAAATGCCAACACATTTTTGCTTTGTAACGTAAGCTCACGTCGCAGGATACTCGTTACCTTTCCCCTTTGCCCTCATAGGTCCATTTACTTAACTGCCACTATCCAGCTTCCACCATCCTGGACTCTCTTTAAGTACATTTTCAAGTTTTATCTCCTACTCATTGGTTTGTTTATATCAAATTATCACACCTTTATTAAATTGTCAATATTTTTAGATAAAAAATAAATAATATCTATTTTTTTGTTAATTAAATAAACAAATAGCTATAAAAATATAAAATATATTCTCCAAAAAACAAAGAAATAAGAATTCCCACACAAAGAAAACCAGCAAATGCGATATGATGATGGCGATGTGTTTTTTTATAAAAAAGTAAATATGATGCATAGATTCCACCCAATAAAACTGCTATCGTAAAAGCAAGTATAATCTTTATATATCCTAACATAAAGCCATTAACCATCAATAATTTGATATCCCCGCCACCAAAACTATCTGGAATCCAAAAATTGAGTAATAATAATGGCATACTTATAATCAATATACCTATCAAACGTTCCCACAATGAAACATCACTATAAGGCATTAATCCTAATACAATAAATATTTCTAAAATAATCATTTCATCAGGTATAATTTGCCATTGTCTATCTATTAATGAAATGGTTATAAAATCCATTATCAATAAAAAAAGAAGAATAGCCTTTATCACTTGGGATTCATAATAGACAAGTAAGACAAGCAAAAAACCACTCATCATTTCAAAGATAGGATAAAAAAGTGAAATGCGGTGATGACAATATAGACATCTTCCTTTTAACATCACATAACTGACAATAGGTATTAAATCAAACCATTGTAAAGGATGCAAACAATCAAAACAAAAACTTCTTCCTTTTACAATATCCAAACCAAGTGGCAATCGATCTTTACACACTTGAAAAAAACTTCCTATAACAGCACCCAAAATAAAAAACCATACATATAAAAACATCTTCATGTCCCCTTTCATAGATATTTTTATAGTTGGTTTTGTTTCATATTTCGATATTATTCTATCTTAAAATATATTCATTTTCAACAAAAAATATTTGACATTTTTTATTTTTTCTATAAAATATGGAGTGCTGTAAAGCTATAGATTTCTCTATTTCTGATTAATAAATAGAAAATTCTATAGCTTTTTTTACGAAAGGAGAATCTCAAATTATGGAAAAAAGAAATCCAATGGCTTATAAACCTATTTTTCCCCTTTTGATGTCTATGGCCTTTCCGCCAATGATTTCAATGCTTATTCAATCATTATACAATATAGTTGATAGTATTTTTGTGGCTCAGCTTGGTGAAGAAGCTTTAACAGCTGTTTCGTTAATCTACCCCTTACAAAACTTATCATTAGCATTTTCCTGTGGTGTAGGTATTGCTTTAAACGCCATTATTGCAAGACATTTAGGTGCACATAATGATAAAGAAGCATCATTTGTCGCTACTCAAGGCATTGTTATGACACTTTTACATTCCATTCTTTTTGTTGGAATTGGATTATTCCTTATAGAACCTTTTTTAACTCTTTTTACTCAAAATCAGGATGTCATACAATATGGAATCGAATACGGTTTTATTGTTATTACTTTTACATTTTCAACATTTATTCACTTAGCCATCGAAAAAATGTTTCAGGCTTGTGGAAATATGATCATTCCCATGATTATGCAAATGGTTGGAGCAATTGTTAATATTATTTTAGATCCAATACTTATCTTTGGATATTTTGGATTACCTGCTTTAGGTGTAAGTGGTGCAGCTCTAGCAACTATTATTGGACAATTTAGTGCCTGCTTTTTATCAATATATTTATTCTTACGCTATAATTCACATATCCATATTTCATTCCGTCATTTTCGTATTGATTGGCATACATTTAAAAACTTATATTCAATAGCTATTCCATCTGGAGTTATGATGTGTTTACCTTCTGTTTTAGTTTCAGCATTAAATGGTATCCTTGCTCCTGTGTCTCAAACTGCCGTTGCATTCTTTGGTATCTATTATAAACTGCAAACATTCGTTAATATGCCAACAACAGGAGTTGTACAAGGAATGCGTCCAATTATGAGTTATAATTATGGAGCTCATCAAAGAAATCGTATGGATCAGACATTAAAAATGGCAACTCTTACTATTGGAACTATTCTATTATTTGGTACATGTCTATTCTTTATTTTCCCAGCTCAAATTCTTCAAATGTTTAATGCCAATCAAGATATGCTTATGGTTGGAATAACTGGATTACGTATTTTATCATTAAGTTTTATCTGTTCTACATTTGCCATTGTTATGTCTGGAGTTTTTGAATCATTAGGAAAAGGACCTATTTCTTTAATCATTACACTCACAAGACAATTTATCATCATTATCCCATTATCCCTTATTCTTTTACCACTTGTTGGCGTAACTGGTATCTGGTTAACATTTCCTTTATCAGAGCTGATTGCCTCATTCATTGCTTTTCTTTTATATCAAAAAGTTTATAAAAAAATAAAAATAGGAAATGAAAATTAATGATTCATTTCCTTTTCTTTTTACAAAAATTTAATATATGATAATGTTGTACATTTGATTCTTTTCTTACCATTTTTCAATGATATTCAAAATAAAACAAAGTTATAAAAACAAACAGTTTTATATACATAATATTATCCATGTATAATAGCTACAGCTAAATGAACACCTCGTTTAAACTGTATAAATCCATACTCATAAACAAATTCATTCACACAGTTTTCTAATTCTTCAACTTCTTCTTCACTCAGTATTAATTTTCTATTTGTAATACGTTCATGAAATTGATCCATTAAATCAAAATAACGAATATGTATCTGTTCCAGCATCATTTCTTCATCTTGATTTAAAATAATATCCGAAGAATATATATCTTTTAAAACATTATCCATATCACACATAGTTCTCTTCTCCTTACTGAGATGATCATAAGAACTAAACTGTTTTTTCAAACAATGAGCAATTTTTTAATGGCAAATGATTATGCTGTCCAAATATTTTTCTTTTAACATGATGTAAATCCACTTTATTTGGTAATATATATGATTCATCCTGAAAATCTTTAAAATCGCATAACACTATTCTTAATCCAAAATATTGACCCTGATAAGAAAATTCATTTAATAATTTTCCAATAACATACATAATCTCACTATGAATATTTGTATAATTTCTTAATTTCTCTTCTTTTTTATAAAAATTCAACTGCATGTCATAGAATTGAATTTGAATACAACGAATTCCATAGTCTTTTTCTTTAAGTTGCTTTACTAAATTGAAGCTTAGATTTTGTGCTATTATTAAAGCTTCTCTGGCATTCAAAAAAGTATCTTGATTATCTTGACCGAATGATTGAGGAAGGGTATGAACTGTTCTATGTATTTGAGACATTTCATCTCTTTTTTGAGAGCATATATTCTTCCCAAATATTTTTACTGCCTGATAAAAACTTAAAATTCTATATGATTCATAACTGTGCATATAAATCCATTTGGCAAATTCTTGATGAAAACTGAATCCTATATGTATTGAAATACAAAGTTCATCTGCTATTCTTTGCTGAATACTTTTCATAAGTTTGATAGAATCCATACCAAATACATATTGAGATTTTGTTAAATCAAAAAATATATCATTTCTTTCTTCTTCAAAGACATCATTACAATATTCATATAAAATATTTTTTATTTGCTCTTTATAGAAACAATATTCATCCATGTTTCTTTGTTTGTTGATGAGTTCTTGATGAATCAATCTCTTTTTTATAATGAAATTTCTCTTTTTCTCTATTTGATCTATGCATTCTTCAAAACAAATATATCCAATTAAAGTTTTCCACATATTTCTCACTCCTCGTCAATTATTATATATGACCTTGTTGCATATTTCAATATTTTTATGCAACTTATTTTATTATTTTTGATTTTTTCTTTATTTTAGATGTATTTTATACTATAATATGCATATAGGAGGTTGACTATGGAACTCAAAGACATTATTAAGGATTATAAATATAGGCATCAACTTACAAATGATGAAATTGCTCAAAAACTAGGAGTCACGAAATCTACTGTCAGTCGTTGGATTTCAGGAGATGTTAAAAGAATTCAAGATGAAACATTAAAAAGATTAAATGAACTCCTTGGTTATGATATTGAACCCGTTATCAAAGGAAAGTCCATTCATTTAAAACGTCCTATTTTAGGTTATGCAAAAGCCGGATATGATATGTATGGAGAAAATAACTATATGGGTGAAGAAGAAGTCACAGAAGAAGATTTTTATAAGGGAGATTATTTTTTGCAGATTCAAGGTGATTCCATGACTGGATCAGGAATAATGGATGGAGATTTAGCCCTTATTAAACAATGTTCCTATGCCTCAACAGGTGATATTGCAGTTGTCATGATTGGTGGTGAAGAAGTAACAGTGAAGCGTATTATCAAAAAACCAGATATGCTTATTTTGGAAGCCACAAACCCACTTGTTGAAAATAGATATTTTTCTAATGAAGAAGTTGAACAACTTCCTGTTCGTATCATTGGTAAAGTCGTTTATACAAAAACTTATTTTTAAACAAAAAATCTCATTCATGTTTTGAACTCTAAAGCTAATCTAACTTTAAGGGTTCACTCCATTTATGAGATTTTTTATATATCACAAAACATACAAATCAAATGCTTTTCTTCAACAAAATTATTTTTACTATAAAATCCTTCACTTAAAAAACCACGAATTGTCTGTAAAACCATTCTCTCTATATGCAATTTGATACATTCTTTTTTTGTTTGTTGTAATAGATAACTTCCTAAATGTTGCCCATGCAATTCTGGTAAAATGCAGACTTCATCAATCCATAGCTCTTTCTTTTCTAAATAAGTCATTTGACGCCCTAGTATCATACCTATCAACTGATTATCTCGATATAGAACATATCCCAAAGCATATGGTGAAAGTAGCATTTCTTTCAATCGCTGATAAGACTGCTCATAAGTCCACGTTTCATTCCATGGTTCTTGCATAAAACATTGCTGAAATAATATTGAACACTTATTTAAATGATAATATTGCATGGGAATAAAACACATTTCATGACTTTCAAGTTCTAAAAACATATCATACCATGTCACTCCACCATGGATAGATTGAGAAACTCCCAAGCAACTATAACCAAATTGTTTATAAAAATCTATTAACTCTTTTTTACAAGTCAGTACCAAGCCTTTTTTACCTCTTGTAAGAGCCAGATCAATAAAAGCATTCATTAATTTTTGAGCAATCCCACGATGTTGAAAAGTTGGTAAAACAGCTAAACCAAATATACTTTGATATGGATGATTGAAATCATGTAAGGATGTATCTTCATAATATTGATCAATTAAAAAACGTGTTGAAATCATTGCCCCATTGATTAATCCAACAATCTGTCCTTCTATAACGGCTACTAAAAAACAATCAGGAAAAGCAAGAAATCTTTGTTGAAATTGTTGTTTAGTTGCAGCTTCTTGAGCAGGAAAACAAATTCTTTCAATTTCAGCAAGTTTTATTAAATCTTGCTCTTTGGCTAATCTTATTTCCATATATACTTTTTATAAAAAAAGACATTAATGTTTGATCAATGTCTTTATTCACCCATAGAAAGCAAGAATGCTGCACTATCTTCCAATCTTTGTTTTGCTTCTTTAATTTCCTGAAATTGTGCATCTGGGCATGTTTCAAACTGTACTTTTTTTGTTAATTTCTTTAATTGATTCAATTCATTTTTAATTTGTGTCCTTACAGTTTTATCTATTTCTTTATGATGTTTTGCTAAACTGGCTTCTACTCTTGACATTAATGTTTCTAAATCATTTTTAAAAACAAGTCTTTCTTTTGTTTTAGCATCCTGCTGTTCAAATTGTTTAGCTTCATGAATAGCTCTTTCAATATCTTCATCAGACATATGAGAACCATTTTCAATAGTAATACTTTGCATATTTCCACTAGCCAAATCTTTTGCAGAAACACTTACGATACCATTAACATCAATATCAAAAGTGACTTCAATTTGTGGAATTCCACGCATTGCACGCTTAATCTTTTTAAGTTTAAATTTACCTAAACTTTTATTGTCTTTAGCTAAAGGTCTTTCCCCTTGTAAAACATTAATTTCAACTTGTGTCTGGAAATTAGATGATGTTGTAAAAATTTGACTATGACTTGTTGGAATTGGTGTATTTCGATCAATTAATGGAGTTGCAACTCCCCCTACTGTTTCAATAGATAATGTCAATGGTGTCACATCTAATAATAAGACATCATAATTTCCCATTGCAGTCACATCACCAGATAATTTACCACCTTGAATTCCTGCTCCCATAGCGACACATTCATCAGGATTTAATGATTTACTTGGTGTAATTCCAGTAACTTCCTTAATTTTATCTTGAACTGCTGGAATACGTGAAGACCCACCTACAAGAATAATCTTATTCAATTCAGCAGGTAATAAACGTGCATCATTTAACGCATTTTGCATTGGGAGAATTGTTCTTTCAACTAATTCTCTAGTAATACGATTAAATAAATCTCTTGTGATTGTCATTTCTAAATTTTGTGGTCCTGCAGATGTCGTTGTAATAAATGGTAAAGATACAACAGTAGAAGTCATTGAAGATAATTCAATTTTTGCTTTTTCAGCGGCTTCTTTGATACGTTGCATAGCCATTAAATCATTTCTCAATGAAATCCCTGAGCTTTTCTCAAATTCAGTTAAAATATGTTGTGCTAATAATTCATTAAAATCATCACCACCTAGATGATTATCTCCTGATGTTGATAGAACTTCAATCACTCCATTACCAATTTCAATAATAGAAACATCAAAAGTTCCTCCACCCAAGTCAAAAACCATCATTTTTTGCCCATAACTATTTTCTAAACCATATGCCAATGCTGCTGCAGTTGGTTCATTAATAATACGCATAACTTCCAATCCAGCAATTCTTCCAGCATCTTTTGTGGCTTGACGTTGGGCATCATTAAAATAAGCAGGTACTGTAATAACAGCCTGTTTAACTTCTTCTCCTAAATAATTTTCAGCATCTATTTTTAATTTCTGTAAAATCATGGCAGAAATTTCCTGGGGTGTATACTCACGATTGCCAATTTTCTTTTTATAATCAGTTCCCATTTCACGTTTAATAGATGAAATTGTCCCCATTGGATTTGTAACAGCCTGTCGCTTAGCACTTTCCCCTACAAGTCTTTGTCCATCATGTGTGAATGCTACAACACTTGGTGTTGTTTTCGCTCCTTCACTATTAGGAATAATGGTTGTTTTTCCATTTTCAATAAAAGACATACAACTATTTGTTGTTCCTAAATCAATACCAATAATCTTACTCATAAATCATTCTCCTTTAATAACATCTACAACAACAACTCATAAAAATATTAAACATCAATAACGAATAACAGCAATTAGCCATATTAGCATATGGTGACGTATAAGTTTGCTGTGTCTGACGATATTGACCACTTCCAGCCTGCAATTGCTGAACCAAGAAAATATATTGTAAATTACCAGGTTCCATTTGCGCTGCTGTTTGTGCATATTCTAATGCTGTTGCATTATTTCCTATACCATTCATAGCTAAAGCACTGTAATAAAACCATATTGATGAACGATTACGAATCTGTTCCAAAATATGAAGAGCATCCTGATAACGACCAGCTTGAATAAATGCCGCAACATCTTGAAAAGCCGCCTGATCATTACCCTGATATTGATAAGTCGACTGTGAACTTTGACCATATGTTTGATTCGTAAATCCTTTTTTTCGATTATCCATGATCGTTTTATATGCATTTTGTACCTGTTTAAACTTTTCAGTATATTCAGCCTGATGTTCACTATTAATATTAGCATCAGGATGATATTTTTTACTTAATGTTCGATAAGCATGTTTGACTTCATCATCTGATGCATTTGGAGAAATTCCTAATACTTGATATGGATCCATTTACTTCTTATCCTCCATTCTTTTTTGATAACGTAATTCATATTGACTCCAAACACCACTATATATGATATTCCTTAAAATTTCAACATTTTCCTCTATTGGAAGATATTCAAAAGCTTCGGCAGCTCTTGAAATCATCATTTCTAATAAATCATGGCATCTCTCTTCAAAATGTTCATCATGAAAATGAGAAATAAATGGATTATAGTTATTGTCTTTTAGATCTTTTTCAATATCATCATAGGCATCTAGTAAATAAATATATTTACCTAAAAAAAATCCAAATTCCCTCAAATAATCTTGCCAGAGATCATCTTGAAAACAGCAAATTTCAGCCATGACTTTTCCAAAACATCCGGAAATATCATCAATACGAACATCTTCCATTTTTTCATATTCATGAATCTTGTCCAATTGTTTTTCAATCATCTCTATCTTTTGTGGAAATTCTTTTTTTATAGATTGATAACTATGATTCAAAATTTTCTTATAGACCTGTTTTGACATCTTTTGATCATCAATCCAATCATCATCACATTTAAGATATGTTAAAGCAATTGTCATTTTAGCAGCATATTCAACATATTCATTTTGTATTTCTAGATGCTTTTTCAGTGGATGTAAAAAGCATCTACGATAGCTTGATTGATTGTGTGGTTCATATAAACCAGATAATAAAATAGCTAAAAATGTCATATCATAATTTAAAGCTACGCGCCCTTTTAAACCATAATTATCATTCATAGTTCGACATAGCCCACAATAATATGACTGATAGATATCAAAATCTTTAAATTTCATTTCTGGTTTATTGATTACTATATATCCAAACATCATAGTCTCCTTATCATAATAAATCATGATTAGTATAGTGTGAAGATATGAACGAAACATGAACTTATAGAAACTTTATTTTAAAAATGTTAAAATAAAAATGAAAGCTGGTGAATGGTATGAAAATCTCAAAAGAACAGCCTGTTTTAGAACCTTTGGCCAATCGTTTAAGACCTCTGACATTGGACCAATATGTAGGACAAAAACATCTTGTTGGTAAAGGTAAAGTGTTATGGCAATTTATACAAAATGATCAGATTCCTTCTATGATATTCTGGGGTCCTCCAGGAGTTGGAAAAACGACTCTGGCAAAAATTATAGCCCAAACAACAAAAGCACATTTCATTGATTTTAGTGCTGTCAATAGTGGTATTAGAGAAATAAAAAAAGTCATGCAAGATGCCATGGAGACACATCTTCAAGGAATTAAAACCATTGTTTTTATCGATGAAATTCATCGTTTCAATAAAGCACAACAGGATGCTTTTTTACCATATGTAGAACAAGGAAGTATTACTCTCATTGGTGCAACAACTGAAAATCCTTCATTTGAAATCAATTCAGCATTATTATCACGTTGTAAAGTTTTTGTCTTAAATGCTTTAAATGTTGATGATATCATGGAACTTTTGCAACATGCTATTGAAGATCCTAGAGGTTTTGGTCACTTTCATGTTGATATTGATTCTTCCAGTTTATCAATGATCGCTCATTTTGCAAATGGCGATGCTAGAGTTGCTCTTAACACATTAGAAATGGCTTTTTATAATGCTCCTCGTGATCATGATCACATCACTATTACTCCTCAAATTATCGAACAAATGACAAGTCAAAAATCATTACTCTATGATAAAAATGGTGAAGAGCATTATAATTTGATTTCTGCATTACACAAATCAATGCGTAACAGTGATGTCAATGCTGCTATTTACTGGTTAGCCAGAATGCTGGAAGCTGGTGAAGACCCTTTATATATTGCACGACGACTTGTTAGATTTGCAAGTGAAGATATTGGTATGGCTGATAGTAGAGCATTAGAAATTGCTATTGCAGGATATCAGGCTTGTCATTTTATTGGAATGCCTGAATGCAGTGTCCATCTTACTCATGTTGTCACTTATTTATCTTTATCAGTTAAATCTAACGCTCTATATGTCGCTTATGAAGCTGCTAAAAAGGATGCATTAAAAACAATCGCCAAACCAGTTCCCTTACATTTACGCAATGCTCCTACCCGTTTAATGAAAGATTTAAATTATGGTAAAGGTTATCAATATGCACATGATTTTCAAGATAAACTGACAACTATGACTTGCTTACCTGAATCACTTCAAGACAGAGAATATTATCATCCAACAAATCAAGGAAATGAAAAAAAAGTCGCACTGCGACTTCAACAAATTCAACAATGGAAACGTAAACATCAAAAATAAAAGGTCAATGGCCTTTTATTTTTGTGTAACTTCATTAATAATATTGATAGCATTTAAAGTTCTTGGAAAACCAATATAAGGTTGACATTGTGTAATCACATCAATCAACATGTCTCTACTATTTCCAACTTGTATATTAGCCATAGTATGAGCACGCAACTGATTTTCACAGCCACCTAAAGTTGCCAACATAACAAAAGTTAACATTTCTCTTATTTTTAAATCAAGCCCCTGACGTGTATAAAAATCTCCAAAACAATGTGCAGATAAATAATCTTGAATATGTTTTAATTCTTGAGGTGCATGATCATGATTAGCTTGAATATTCTCACGACCAAACGCTTCACTTTGAACATCAAATCCAGCCTGGAATCTTGTTTCTTCTTCTACTGTTGATTGATCTTCCAAAGGTAATTCAATTTGATTTTCAACAAAAACATCATGAACAGCATCAAGAGCTTCTTTCACTTTGCCTACACCAATATATGGAGTACATTGATAAATGGCTTCTTTCATTTCAACTGGAGTCACATTAGCCTTTAAAGCTGCATAAACATGTTCTTTTAAAGATTCTAAAGTCATATTCGTTGTATTAACAACAATTAAAATCAATTCTCTAAGACGCAAATCAAGATTACCATGCTGATAAACATCACCATAAATATAATGAATCATCATTTCCTCGTATGCTAAGTCATGAGGACAAAAATGATTTTTATGCAATGACTGATATAATTCTTTTGCTTTTTCAATATCTCTCATAAATAAATTTTCCTCCTTGATAATTTTATTTTAAAACTTTAAAAATAACCTGTCTAATACTTATTATGTATTTGTAGCCATACTTTTTAAGCATGAAATATTTATTTATGAAAATATGTATAAAGTTCTTGAATAAAACGCGTCGCTGTAGCCGAAAAAACTTGATGTTTTTTCCATACAATAACCGCTCCAGTTTCATAGGCTGGTTTTAAAGGAACAAAACGAACCAATGATTGATTTGACATATATACAATTTTGTCTAGACACAACGCATATCCTAACCCTTTCTCTACTAAAATAGCAGCATTATATATCAAATCATAAGTCGCAACAATATTTAAATCACTAATATCCAATCCCATCCAATGTGCCAGTTCATTTTGGACAATTAAACGATGTCCTATAAGGAGTGGTAATTTTTGTATATCTTCAGGTGTTACATACTCTTTTTTAGCGATTTCGCTATTTAAAGGTGCAATAATACCCCATGCTTCTTTATATTTTAAACGTACAAAATCATATTTTTCAATATCAACTGGTTCTGTAAGTAACCCTATATCTAAAAATCCCTGATCAATTTTCTGTTTAACATCATCAGCATTGCCACTATACAAATGATATTGAATATGCGGAAAGCGACGATGAAAATCCATCATAAATTCTCCTAACTGATGCATAGCATTAATTTCTCCTGCACCAACAAAAATCTCCCCTGCTATTAATTCATCAGCCGCTAAAAATTCCTTTTCAGTTTTATCAGCTAAATCAATAATTTCTTCTGCTCTTCTTCTTAACAACATACCTGCATCTGTTAAGGTAACCTTATTTTTTCCCCTAATTAATAATTGCGTATTCAATTCTTCTTCTAATTGTATAAGCTGTCTTGATAAAGTCGGTTGTGTAATATGCAATACTGCTGCTGCACGTGTAATATTTTCTTCTCTTGCAACTGTTAAAAAATATCTCAATATTCTAATTTCCATGATAAGCCCCCTTTTTACTATTGTACTAAAAAAAATAACTTTTTTATACCTTTTCTTTTGATGGATAACTACGCAAATGATTTCAATTGACTTTATTGACTTTATTGGCTTTATAACACAGGAGAAAGTATCAAAAAATCATTTCATACTTTCTTATGTTATAAAGATATATTGCATTTTATACTCAAAAACATTATGATAAAAAACAAGGAGATGAAAACATATGAATTATTCTATCAGTGATGTTTCTAAAATCATGAATTTACCTGTTTCCACTTTAAGATATTATGATAAAGAAGGGTTGCTTCCTTATATTGAACGTAAAGATTCCGGTTATCGTATTTTTAAAGAGGATGATATTCGTATGCTTGAAATTATTGAATGCTTTAAAAACACGGGTATGTCTATCAAAGAAATAAAGCATTTCATCGAATTAGTCAAACAAGGCGATATTTCTTTACAACAACGTTATGAATTGTTTGTAGAACGTAAAAAAACTGTTGAAAAACAAATGCAAGATTTACAAAAACAACTTGATTTAATTGATTATAAATGTGAATATTATCAAAAAGCGCTCAAAGCTTATAATCAAAATAAACATCATAGTGATGAAAACAAATCACTATGATGTTTTTTCACATAAAAAAGCTGATAACATTTCATTTACCAGCTTTCCTTATGCTTTTATATAGATATACGATCTTGTTCATAACGCCTTAAACTTTTTATAATTTCCTCAGTTGCCTGCTGTGGACTATTTTTTAAAAATCCATCTTTAAATTCATAACTGATATTTATAGAATCATCAGGAATTTGATCAATATACTCATTAGAAAAACCAATTTTCCAACATTTGTTTTCACGATAAGCATATAATGTCATATCATTAACATCATTGACATCATGAAACAATTGCTTTACGAGTTTATATAAAGCATATGGTGAAATATAATACACCTAACCTCGCCTCTTTTCATATTTCTATTATATAAAATAAAAGCCCTTTCAACAATAAAAAACTTAAATTTTTTTTATTTTTTATCAATATATATTGTCAAATAGATGTCGAGTGATATAATAAAAAAGCATTTAAGGGAGTGTTATCAATGAAAAAAGATCATCAAGATGCTATTCTTCATTTTTTGATGGCTATGATAGGTGGTTTCTTAGGTGGATATGCTATTTTTGCTAGAATGAATATTTTTGGATCTGCACAAACTGCTAATTTAATTGAACTGATCAAAAATATATTTGGAGCTAATTATGTGGAATCTTTAATGCGAATAGGTGCCCTTCTTATATATATTCTAGCAATAATGATTGCCACAGTTTTAACATATAAATCTCAATGGAATCTTAAACACCTTGTTTTATATCTTGAAATGATATGTATTGTTATATTGGGATTTATTCCTGAAGACATACCGCCAATCATTGCTTTGTATCCTTGTTTTTTTGTTACAGCATTTCAATGGTGTATTTTCAAAGGCGCTATGGGATATACAAGTTCTACTATTTTTTCAACCAATAATATCAAACAGACTGTTGTATCATTGACAGAATATTTTTTAATACAGGACACCACAATCAAACAAGAAAAACTCAAAAAAGGTTGTTTTTTTGGTGGCACTTTATTATGTTTTCATTGTGGTGTTGCTTTGTCGTATCTTCTATGGTCCATT
Source organism: Clostridium sp. AUH-JLR23 (assembly GCF_964238065.1). Taxonomy (NCBI): domain Bacteria; kingdom Bacillati; phylum Bacillota; class Clostridia; order Eubacteriales; family Clostridiaceae; genus Clostridium; species Clostridium sp. AUH-JLR23. The sequence continues at coordinate 178,179 of NZ_CAXSKY010000001.1, read as the reverse complement.
TTTTCTTTAGCAGCCATTTGGTTTTTAATGATTCCTGTTTCCATTAATTTAGGATATTTAATATATATTGAAAAATATGCTTATCCAATTCAACATATAGAAAAGATGATTTGACACCAAATCATCTTTTTTCATATCTATCACTATTACCTATATTCAATGAAACCTCAATATATATTTTTTACTGTTATTTCAACTTAAATTCATCATAGAGTTCTTATGACTTATCGTCTTGTCTAATCACATTTTTTAAATAAAATTGATGATTGTCATATTCATATACAAAAATACAACAATTTCCAAATCCTTTTTTTAATTCTTCTGTTGGATCTTGCCATGCTCTTAAAAAATTAAAACAGGCGCCACCATGACTTACTGCCAAAACAGAATAATGATCTTCTTTCTCCATAATCGCAGTTAATGTATCAACCATTCTCTCTTTTAAAGTATTATTAGATTCACCACCAAATTGCAAATAATAGGTTTCACATTTTTGAGGATCATTTTCTGCCAAATAATCATGTTCTCCTTCTAGTAAGCCATAATTATTTTCTTTAAGTCCTTTACATCGCTGATATGGCATGGACGTTATTAATTCTAATGTATCACAACATCTTTCACTTGTTGAACTATAAGCATGATCAAAATGAATCTGATGTTCCTCAAACCATTTTTTTGCTAAAAGGGCTTGTTGAATTCCTTTCGATGTCAATGGAGAATCACACCATCCTTGAATCTTATGAAGAACATTAAACAAGGTTTCACCATGACGCATGAGGTATAATGTTTTCATTAATGTTCACCCTTTAAAACAAATGCTTCACCTGGAGCCAACACATGTATTCTATCAGGATTGATGACTCTTTGGTATAAATCTTCAGGATTACCATTAAATGGTGTCATATCTGGAGCATCAACACTACCCCAATGTATACAAATCAAATGAGCTTGAGGGTATGTATTAGCCAATTGAATTGCTCCATCCAAAGTAATATGCCAATCATTATCAGCAAAATCAAATAATATGACATCTGGTTCAGGCATATGCAAATGTTCATCTAATAAACGTGAATCACCAGGTAACCAAATTGTTCCATCAGGCGTTTTTAACCAATAACCACAATAATCTTTCTCTTCCCAATAACGATATTGCCATTTTTTCGAACCATTTTGCCAGTTATGTTGTGCTCGTGTTAATTGAACAGATAAATCCTGTACTTGAAAAACATCATCAATATCATGCTTTTCAGTTTGAAATCCCTCTTCATTCATAACATCTGCAACATAATTAGGAGCATAATATTTTTGACAAACATTTTGTACATGACGGCAAGTAGGTCGAGAAAAATGATCATTATCTATATGAGTAATCAATATACCATCTAATTGTGGGACATCCTGTGATAAAATAGGCACTTCATACAACAAAGGAATATCAAATCCTTCTAATACTGGGTCAATCATAACATTTGTCTGATAACTGTGTATCATAATGCCTGCACCACCTAGCCAATAAATACGTGTTTCCTGGTCACTATAAAAGGCTTCCTTTGTTATAGGAATGGAAACAGGAGCAACCGCCTGCCCTTTATTATTCTTAACTATATTTCTCATCAAAAAATCTCCTTTCTTTTATACTTTTATTTTAGTATAAAAAGAAGGAGATTTCTATTTATATATTTTTTGTTTTGTCTAAAAATGGACATTTCTATGAATTTGTCTATTTCTGATAAGGATGAATTGAATTGTCACTATCTTGAAATAATTTATCCATGCCTAGTCCTCGCATCTCAACAATCATTTGAACAATCTCTTCACATGGAACTGGCATATCAGAAAGAATCCAAGATAATGTCATACTGCTAGATGCATGAGCATGATAGATTGTTGCAAACCTTAAAGCATCTGGCATAGGTTCTTTGCCATAAAGCTCCTGATGCCACTTTAAATCAAAAGCTTGACAATGATCAACAATATAATCCTTTAAACAGTTCTGCCCTTCCATTTGACACGCCTGTTTCATAAACCAGTGATATTTTTTTATATTTTCAAAAGTCACTAATAGTGAATCATGAAAATCAATATTCATATTCTGATCATGAAAATCAGGAACAATAAATGTATCATAAACATAGCAAATCAAATCATTCTTATCTTTAAAATGATTATAAAATGTTTGTCTGCTGACACCTGTTTCTTTTAAAATTTGAGATACTGTCAAAGATTCTAAAGGCTTTTTTTGAGTCAATTCTAACAAAGCTGTTCCTAATATTCTTTTTACATCAATAGACATATATTCACCTGCCAACATTAAACAATTAAATAATCAAATCTTTCAATTTTTTCAGTTTCAGCGACCATTAAGAAATGATCATTTACACGTAAGACATGTTCCGGATTAACATAAAGTTCAATTTTCTGTGTTTCCATATCACGTTGTCCTAAAATATTGATTCCATATTTTTTTCTTAAATCTAAAGAAGATAACGTATGTCCAACCCATGCCTGTGGTACTTTCATTTCCACTAAGCTATAATTTTCATCAAGTTCAACCAAATCAGTTATGTTCTTTCTAAGCAATGTTCGTGCGAGTCTTTCTCCCATTTCTTTTTCAGGACGAATAATACGATCAGCACCAATTTTTTCTAAGATAGATTTAAATCTTTTATTCTTAGCTTTTGCGATAATATATGGAATACCAATTTCTTTTAAATTCAAAACACCTAAAAGACTTTCTTCTAAATGATTACCAATAGCAACAATACCAACATCAAATTCTTCGATTCCTAAATCAATCAAAAAATCTTTATCAGTAATATCTCCAATAACTGCCTTTGTAGCAAATTCTGAAACTCTTTGTACACATTCAGGGCATTTATCTACTGCCACAACCTCACAACCATACTGTGATAATGTTTTGGTAATTGTTGAACCAAAAACACCTAACCCTAATACTACAACTTGTTTACTTTTCATTTTCCCTATCCTATCAGAACATCACCAACTGGATAAACGATGTCCTTTCCTTTCTTTTGTTTATATTTCTTTGCAAAGACTAATACCATTGTCATTGGCCCAATACGTCCAATATACATTAATATAATAATAACTATTTTTCCTATGACAGTCAAAGTTGGTGTGAGTGATGCAGATAAACCAACTGTTCCAAATGCTGAGAAGACTTCAAAGATTAAATCAATAAAATCTGCACCTTCATTCATCGACAATATAAATAATCCCAACGAACAAACAAAGAAACTTAATATAGCAATAGTCAATGAACGTTTCACGACCTGATCATCAATACGACGTTTAAACATTGTGACAACTTCATAACCATTCTGTAAAGAATGTAAATACATTAATGCAATGACTAAAGTAGCTGTTTTTATTCCCCCAGCTGTTCCTGCTGGTGAACCACCAATAAACATGAGAATAGACATAAATAATTTTGTCGAATCATGTAAAGAGGCCATATCAACAGAAGCAAATCCAGCAGTTCTCGTTGTCGTAGACTGGAAGAAACTTGCTAAAATTTTATCACCCCATGGCAATGGTCCTAATGTTCCTGGATTATTATATTCAAGGAATAAAATGACTAATGTTCCCCCTAGCAATAATGAGACTGTTGCTAAAAGAACAATTTTTGTATGAAGAGATAATGATGAGAAAAATGTCTTTATCCTAAAAAATTTAAAATTTTCTTTATAGTGACGCCAAGACATTCTTAAATCAATCCAAACAACAAATCCCAAACCTCCAGCAATAATCAAACCAGCAATCGTCAAGTTCATTAGAACATTTGTTTGATAAGGAATCAAAGAATTAGGACCAAGAATATCAAAACCAGCATTACAGAAAGCTGAAATTGAATGCCAGAATCCATAATAAATTCCTTTCACAAGACCAAATTCAGGAACAAAAACAATACATAATAATAATGCGCCAACAATTTCAAAAAAAGCTGTATATTTAATAACTCTTTTAATATAAACGCCAATGGCAGCCATAGAATTCTGATTTAATGCTTCCTGCATAATAATTTTATTTGTATATGTTAACCTTTTCCTTAAAGCATAAATGAACATATTCAATAAGGTCAAGAATCCCAATCCACCAATTTGAATAAGCAAAATAATAATAAGTTGTCCAATGAGTGTATATTGATCAGCGACAACAACTGGCACCAAGCCAGTTACACAAGTCGCTGATGTTGCAATAAACAAATGATCAATGTATGGAGCAACTGCTCCTTGATTTGAAAATGGACAAGCCAATAACAAAGAACCTACCAGTATTACCATAAAAAAGCTAAAAGCAATACGTCGCATAGGTGAAAAGACTTTCTTTTTCTTTGATTTATGAAAATCAACCGTTTCCATCTTTCTCCTCCATAAATATTAACATTTGATATAAAATATCATATATTTTTATAAAACAATTATAAAATAATCTATTTCAACACATATCTTTTCCTATATGACAACTCCCTTCAAATCTGTTTATAAAAAAACAGATTCCTAAAAGAATCTGTCAAGATATTTTATTTTACACATATAAAGTAAAACTCTCGAATAAATAAAGCGTATTAGCTTTATGACAGACTCCACCACTTATTCGACCTCCATTGTAACACAGTTAACTTTTTTGTCAACCAAAACAATAGGTTTTATCTTATTTTGTAAGAAGCACAATATTTTCGATATGAAAGCTTTGTGGAAACATATCAACAGGCTGACATTTCACAGCATGGTATCCATGTTGTTGCAAGATATCAATATCTCTTGCCTGAGTTGCCACATCACATGAAATATATACAATTTTATCAGGAGATAATAACAATAGCTGATTCAAAAATAATTGAGAACATCCTTTTCTAGGTGGATCGACAATCACAGCATCAATTTGTTTATGCTTTGTCGCAAAATCAACCATAAATTCACCAGCATCCTGACAATAAAATTCAACATTATCAATATGATTTCTTTTTGCATTTTCTTTAGCATCAATAATTGCCTGTTCAACAATTTCAACACCATAAACCTTATGAACATATTGAGCTAATGATAAAGATATTGTTCCAATCCCACAATAAGCATCTATCACTTCATCAGTTGGTTGTAAATTGGCATATTCAATAGCTTTTTGATATAGGACTTCCACCTGTAATGGGTTGATCTGATAAAAAGATTTTAAAGAAATACGATATGTGTTTCCTAATAACTGATCTTCTATATATCCATCACCATCTAAAATCATAACATCATCACCTAAAATCACATTATCATGGCGAGGATTATAATTTTGAATGATTGTTTTTAACTGTGGAAATTGCTTTTTAAGAGCTTGTATTAAATAGTCTTTTTGACGAATAGAACGTTGATATGTAATGAAAACAAGCATAGCCTGATTCGTATGATAACCATATTTGACAAGAATATGCTTAATATTTCCCTGATGTGTGACTTTATCATAAGCCTTTTCACCTACTTCTTCCAACAATTGTCTTGTAAAAGGGATGAGCTGATTAGATAACTCATTTTGAATATAACATTGATCCATCGCCACAATATCATTACTATGCTGCTTATAAAATCCAGTTACGAGATGGTTTTGATGCATTCCTACAGGAACTTGAACTTTATTACGATAAAACCAGGGATTTTCCATCATGAGGCATGGTTCAACTGGCACTTGACAATGACCAATTTTAAGTAATGTATCTGCAACCCTCTTGGTTTTCAACTGTTGTTGTGCCAATTGATTTAAATGCTGTAAATGGCAGCCACCACATTGTTTAAATATCGGACATCTTGCTTCTTGACGAAGTGGACTGGAATCACTCAATTCAATAAGCCTTCCAATGGCATATTTTTTCAAAACTTTAATAATCTTGATTTTTCCAATTTCATCAACAAGCATATTTTTTACAAAAATTGGCATTCCTTCATATTTGACAATTCCCATCCCATCATGAGTGTAATCAATACATTTTGCCTCAATATATTCATTCTTTTGCATAATAATATATGTCCTCCTATAAAAAAACGAGCTTAGCTCGTTTTATTCATCCGTTAAAGTTTCTTGAGCTTTCTTTGCACTTTCTTCATCTCTTACAGAAGCTAAAGTATAGGAAAACTCATCATTTTGAATATTTTTTGTTCCATAAATCGGAAAATCTTCACTATCAGAAGATGTCATGAAAACATTGACTTCATATTGTGTCACACCATCAATTGTACCAAATAAATCACTATATTTTTGGCCATCTTCTTTTTCTCTTCCCACAATACCATCCAAAGTTTGAACTGTTTCTTCTGCAATATTTTGTGCTTCTTTGGTGCTCATACCTGCTTTAAAAGTAATATCTAATTTTAATTGACGACATTCAGTTGAAAGTGTCATTGATTCAATTTCATCATATTTTTCTTCCATAGTTGACACAGTTGAATCTCTGGCATCTTTAGAAATACTCACCATACCTTCACAGCGTTCTCCGTAGACAGGACCATTATTAAATGATAAAACTACGATATAAATAATAAAAGCAACAGCTAAAGCTCCAAATAAAATGAGCAGATAGTGCCACCATTTCATAACAAAACCTTTTTTCTTTTTCTTCATTGGCTCCTCTTCCTCGTCATCTTCTTCATCTATTGCAGTATAAGGCACATTTTCTCTTTTGTTTTCTAAATCATCAAGATATGATGAAGGTTGGTATTCATCCTGAATATCGTCTTCATCATCAAAATGAAATTTTTTTGCCATTATTTTTCACCTACTTTTTCTCTATTGTACCAAAATTCATGAACAATGTATAGAACATTATGTTTTTCTTTTTTCCAATAATTGTTTTAATAATTGATTTGTTTTTTGAGGATTCGCTTGTCCTTGAGTTTTTTTCATGACTTGTCCTACAAAATAACCTAAAAGATTTGTCTTACCCTGATGGTAATCCTGAACCAATTGAAAGTGATTATCTAGCAGTTCTTCAATCAGCTCTATCAAAACATTTTCATCATTCATTTGTTGAATATGATGTTTTTGCATAATAGTTAAAGGATCCTTTTTTTCTAAAATCATTAGTGATAAAACCTGTTTTGTTTGTTTAGAAGAAACAATTCCTTGACCTGTCATATTCATCAGTTTCGCAAAATCCTGAACTTCAAATATATCATGAATATGTAAATGATTTTTATGAAGATAAGACAAAACATCTCCAATAAGCCAGTGACATACTGTATCATAATATATACATTGTTTAACTACCTGGTCATAAAAATCTGATAAATCTTTATTCAATAAAAGCGTATCAGCTTCTTTTACTGAAAGTTTATATTCATGAATATATTTATCGCGTCTTTGTGCTGGAAGCACTGGTAAATGATCTTTAATACTTTCAATCCATTGCCATGGTAGACGAACTGGTAAAATATTAGGTTCAGGATAATAACGATAATCAGCTAATAATTCCTTATCACGCATCGCTATTGTCTTTTGTGTCTTTTCATCAAAACGTCGCGTTTGTCTTGGAACGGGGTAATGATTCAATAAAAGTTCTGTCTGTCTTTGAATTTCAAAATCAATCGCTTTTTGCACATTAGCGAGTGAATTCAAATTTTTAATTTCCACTTTTTCACCATAGCCTTGAGACCCTTCATGGCGTAATGAAATATTAATATCACAGCGCATAGACCCTTGAGCCATAATAGCATCTGAAACATCAGTATAAATCAAAATCATTCTTAAAGCTTCCAAATAAGCACAAACCTCCTGACTATTATGAAACTGAGGTTGTGTCACAATTTCAATCAAAGGAATACCTGCACGATTATAATCAATCAATGTACAATCGTCATCATGGGTGAGTTTTGCTGTATCTTCTTCAAGATGAAGCTGTTCTATATTGATATGTATTTTTTGTCCATTGACTTCAATATCTAAATATCCATTTTTACCAATAGGATGATATTGTTGCGTTATTTGGAAACCTTTTGGTAAATCTGGATAATAATAATTCTTACGATCAAAACGAAGCAAACTATCTATATCCATATGCAAGGCATGACAAACACGAATAGCCATTTCCACTGCTTTTTTATTAACCGATGGTAAAGTTCCTGGCATCGCTAAATCTATAACATGAGCTTGACTATTAGGTGGTTGTCCAAATGAAACAGGAGCTGAAGAAAACATTTTAGACTGCGTTTTTAATTCACAGTGGACTTCAATACCTATGATTGTTTCAAACATGTTGAATCTCCTTTTGGCAATATTGCTGAGAAAAAGATAGCGATTTTTCTAACGCATAGGCGCAATTGAGAACAGTCTGTTCCTCAAAACATCGTCCCATTATATGAATGGCTACGGGCATATGGTCAACAAAACCACATGGTAAAGTTAAACTTGGTAATCCTGCCAAATTCGCAATGATCAAAAAATCATCAACTAATGTATATTCAACTTGCTTAGCCTCATTAAGAAAAGGAGCAATTCCCTCACCATTAGGAGTCAAAATAATATCATAATGACGATATAAATCTTGAATCGAATTGACAATGAGTCGTCTGACCTGTTGAGCTTTTCTAAACATCTTTTCCTGATTTTCCTGTTTCAAGGCCAATGAACCCAAAATAAAACGCTGTTGAATGCTTTGATGAAAACCCTGGCTTCGAGTACGTATAATCATATCATCTATATTTTCCCCTTGTTTTTGTAAGCCATACTTAATGCCATCTAAGCAGGCATGTTGACTTGTAGCTTCCCCATTAGCAATAATCTGATAAACTGGTGATAAAGCCTGAAGATAAGTATCTGGAAATTCAACTTCATGAATTGTTGCCCCTAATCTTTTGAATATGGAAACACAATTCATAAATTTTTCTTTTATGCGTGAATCCGCTAATCTTTCATACACATTTTTTATGACAGCAATTTTCAAATGAGATACATCTGAAGATAAAGATTGATAATAAGATGGTACTTTTTTAGTACATGATGTCATATCATGTTCATCATAGCCAGCAATATTTTCTAAAACAATACTCATATCTTTAACGCTTCTGGTCATAGCACCAACCGTATCTAAACTGGCAGCATAAGGAATCAAACCATAACGTGATATCAATCCCCATGTAGGTTTCATTCCTACAATGCCACAAAAACCAGCAGGACGACGAATAGAATCGCCTGTGTCACTGCCAATCGCAAAAGGAACAACGCCACTTCCAACTAATGCTGCACATCCTCCAGATGAACCACCAGCAACTCTTTGAATATTCCATGGATTCAAAACAGATCCCGTCAAAGCAGTCATATTCATAGTTCCCATGCCTAATTCATCCATTGAAGCTTTTCCAATTAAACAGCATTCTGCTTTTTCCAGTAAATCAACAATATGTGCATTATATACAGGTAAATAATCAGCCAACATACGGCTGGATGCTGTTGTATATATCCCTTTTGTATTAAAATTATCTTTTAAAACATAGGGAATTCCACTCAAAATATTTTGAAATTGCGCATGTTTTAAATCTTGTTGTGCTTTATCAAACGTCATAAGCGCAAAAGCATTTAAGCGTTTTTGCTGATATTGAGCCTCATGCCAAATCTCCTGATAATAATTTTCAGGAAGAATTTGACCAGTTTTAAAACCATGATGCAATTCTTCTATACTATAAACATTCATCATTCCACCACCTTAGGAATCTGAATTTGTTGATTTTTGATGTGTTTTGCATTTTTTAAAATATCTTCTCTACGCATAACATCCTGTATACTATCTTCCCTTAAAAAAGAAGTTTCTACCTCAAAAGGAAAAACCAAAGGCTCTACACCTTCAGTTTGAATACTTTCTAGACTTTGAACCTGTTTGAGAAATTGATGATATGCTTCAATGAAAGCATCCATATTTTCATCCAAAACAGATAACTTTACATCTTTTGCTAATGATTGAATTAATTCTCTTTCGTCCATAGTCCATCCTCTAATATAAATAATAACTTTTAACGTCTTGTCCTCTATCTTTAATCACAATCGCCTGTAATTCATCTTGTGAATATATAAGCACTTTAATATCAAAATCAGATGAAAAACGCGTATCAACACCATTCGCCAAAATAGAAGATAAATACATCAATTCAGTTGCTGTTTTCACGTTTAAATGAGCTTCTATAACCATTGATTGAATTTCACCATTTTGATATCTGGCAGTTCCTACTAATCCAGCAGCTTCAGTTGCTGCATCTTTTAAATTACTTTTAATAATATCAAATTCATTAGATGTTGTAGCATCTAATTCTTCGGCACGTGTACTTGAAAATAAAACAGTTTCAAAATTTACTTCTTCACTATTTCCATAAGAACCATCACAGTATGTCTTTAAAATATAATTTCCATCTACAGTACTTTCTGTTAAATCAGTTGCCTGATAAACCGTAATTAAAACAGGTAAATTCTTTAACTTTTCAAAATCTTCGTGAGATTGAATAATTTCATATAATTTCTCACTACATTCATATCCATAATTTAAAATAGATTGATCATCCATCTGCGTTTTTAAACGAGCATTATTTTTATCACGAGGATCAAGAACAATCACAAATGACGCACCTTTTAAAGTATATTTATCACCTGATTTTTCCCAAAAATCCTGTTCTTGAATCTGTTGAACCATTGTTGGATCACTGACATTGGCAATCTTTGTTCCAGCAGCAGGCTGTAAAGAATAATCACTATCACGTTTAACCATTTCTTGTTTTAAAGCAAGCTTTAAATATTGACCTTCACTCATATAATGATCAGAAGTCGAAAAATATTGTGATGATAAAATTTGTAATCCTCTTCCAATTGAAGAGAAATCAGATGTTGCACCATAGTCCAAATAGAAATCTTCTCTCAGTTCACTATCTTCAAATTTGACGATATTATAATAAGTATCATCAAATGACTCCATTGATGCAGTATTGTTTGTTGTTTCTTCTTCAACAGTATCTTGTGAAGATTGACAACCAGTCAACAACAATAAGAAAGCCATACAAACACATATTATTCTTTTCATAAATCAACCTCCTCCTTAAATTGTTCTTCACTTAATACAGTCACACCTAATTCTCTGGCCTTTTCAAGTTTACTTCCAGCATCACGACCACAGATCAGATAATCTGTTTTTTTAGATACACTACCTGTCACATTAGCACCTAGTCTGGCAAGATACTCTTTAATCTCCTTACGCGTCATCAATTCTAATGTTCCTGTGACACAAACAGTTTTTCCATTAAAAATACTTTCTTGAAGTAAAGATGTATCTTTTAGATAATTCATATTTAAACCGAGATCTTTTAAATGTTGTAATAAAGCCATTGATTGAGGTTGACTTCTAAAACGATTTAAAGATTGAACAAGTGTATCGCCAACATCACGCATAGAAAGCAACTTAGCTGTTGAAGCCTCAAGCAAAGCATCCATACTTTTAAACTCCTTAGCTAAGTTATCAGCCATTTTAGCACCGATTCCTTTAATTCCTAAACCAAATAATAATTTTTCCATTGAATTACCTTTACTTTTTTCAATAGCCTCTAACAAATTATCCATTGATTTTCTACCAAATCCTTCTATATCTATAATTTCCTGTTCATGACTAGATAAACTATAAATATCTTCAATAGAACGAACAAAACCTAAATTATAAAATTGTTCTATAATTTTTTCTCCTAATCCTTCTATATTCATAGCATCACGAGATGCGAAATGAATGATGCGCTCAATCTTCTTAGAATCACAATGTTCATTTAAACAATAATAAGCAGCCTCATTGTCTTTTCTAACAAGCGGTGTCCCACAATATGGACAAACATCAATCATCTTAAATTTCTGTTCTGTTCCATCACGTCTTTCTTTTAAAGATCGAACAACTTCTGGGATAACATCTCCTGCTTTACGGACCACAACATAATCGCCAACACGAATATCCTTATGAACAACGTTATCTTCATTATGTAATGTCGCACGTTGAACGGTACTACCAGCGACACGTACAGGTTCCAAAACCGCATTTGGCGTAATTTGACCCGTTCTTCCAATTGTAAAAATAATATCCTTAAGTTTTGTGACAACTTCTTCAGCTGGGAATTTATAGGCAATAGCCCATTTAGGAACTTTTGCTGTATACCCTAATCTTTCCTGCCATGCTAAATTATTCACTTTAATGACTATACCATCTATTTCATAAGGCAAAGATTGACGTTTTTCTGTCATTTCCATAATGAAATTCCATACTTCATCAATATTTGCACAAACACGTGTCATAGGATTGACTTTGAAGCCCAGCTTTGCAATATAATCTAAAGCTTCTTTATGTGTTTGACACCCTACTTCCTGAGCCGTTGGCACCATATATAAAAATGCATCTAAGCCACGTTTAGCAGCAATACTTGAATCTAGCTGTCTAACACTTCCGGCAGCCGCATTTCGAGGATTCGCAAATAAGGCTTCACCTGCTTGTTGACGTTGATGATTCAATTGTTCAAAAGATTTTTTAGGCATATAGATTTCTCCACGCACTTCAAAATCTCCCTGATAATCAATTGATAATGGAATAGATTTAATTGTTTTGACATTATGCGTAATATCTTCACCAGTTGTTCCATCACCACGTGTTGCTCCATAACTCAATTGTCCATCAGCATACACTAATGAAACAGCTAAGCCATCTATTTTTAACTCACAGACATATTCAGCTTGAGGAAACACATCACGAATACGATCATCGAATTCTCTCAGTTCATCTTCATTAAAAATATTTCCTAAAGACAACATCATTCTTTGATGCGTAATTTTCTGAAATCCTTCTAAGACTTCTCCACCTACACGTTGACTTGGTGAGTCAGGAGTTACCCATTCAGGATGTTTAGCTTCTATACTTTGCAACTCTTGCATCAAACGATCATATTCCTGATCGGATACTGTTGGATTATCTAAGACATAATATTGATAATTATATTCATTTAATAATTTTTTGATTTCATTCAATCTTTCTAATGTCATTTTACACACTCCATTCACTTGCTCATTATATCAAAAAAAGATGATGAATCAAATACAAAACATCAAAATTCATCACCCAAAATTATCCTTATTTTCACATCATTTTTATGACGATAAACGTCTTAAAGCCTTATGCTGTGCCATCAATGTTTTTAAACCATATGGCATGGAAAAAGCAATATCTAAAGTATTTCCATGAACTTTAACAATAACACCTTTACCAAAGACATCATGCTCTACAAAATCGCCCTGTTTCCAGTCATGAATATCATTATCACCTATCATCTCATCAACAGTTGGGCCTAAATGTACAAATTGTTTTGTTTTAAATGGTGAAGGCTTACCAATATGTTCAACATGGTCTACACCAATTTCATCAATAAACTGAGAAGCCATTTTAGGAGAATTCGTCATATAATTAAATCCTTGACTATCCGTCAGATATAGACGCTTTTTCGCACGCGTAAATGCCACATAAGCCAATCTACGTTCTTCTTCCATCCCCTCTTCTCCTTCTTCAGAAACACTTCTAAAACTTGGAAAGACATCCTGTGACAATCCCACAACAAAGACATAGTTAAACTCCAGACCTTTAGCCATATGAATACTCATTAATGACACATATTCATCCTGTGTCATATCATCTTGTGATGTATATAAAGCGATATCCTGTAAATAACTTTCAAAAGTAGCACTATCTGGATGGGTATTCATATATCCAGCAATTGAGTTTTTTAACTCCATAATGTTTTGAATACGATTTTCATCTTCATCATTTCTTAGCATTTCAAAATAACCAATATCTTTCAATAAGTATTCAAAGACATCAGCCAAGGGATTTCTTGATTGTCTTGCTTTTTCAATAGCTTGTACAAATTCACTGATGGCTTTTTTCACTTTACCTTTCAATCCAATTTCATCACTATATAAACAAACAGCTTCATAACAGCTAATGCCATACTCAATCGCTTTCAGTTGGATTTTTTCAAGTGTTTTTTGACCAATACCACGACTAGGAACATTAATAATACGTTCAAAAGATAAATCATCCATAAATACCATTAAGCGTAAATAACTTAATGCATCTTTAATTTCTTTACGATTAAAAAACTTTAATCCACCAAATATTTTATAATCAATCTGATGCTGAATTAATTTCTGTTCAAAAGGACGTGATAAATAATTAGCACGATAGAGAATCGCAAAATCATGATAATTCACACCATCAACCTGATGTATAATATTTTCAATTGTCTGACAGACAAACTCAGCTTCTGCTTCTTCATCGCCTGCTGAATAGTGCACAACTTTATCACCATCTTCTAATTGTGTAAACAAATCTTTTTCTAAACGATTTTTATTTTTTCGAATCAAATTATTCGATATATCTAATATTGTTTTTGTAGAACGATAATTCTGATCAAGAATAATGGTTTTGACATGAGAATAATCTTTATCAAAATTCATTATATAATTCACATCAGAACCTCTAAAAGAATAGATTGTCTGATCAGGATCTCCAACTACACATAAAGTTGCTTGACCTGATAAAAGATGAATCAATTTATAATCAATATTTCCAACATCCTGAAACTCATCTACATGTATATATTGAAATTTACGCTGCCATTTTTCCAGAATTTCTGGGAATTTCTCAAATAATTCAACAGTCTTCAACAACAAATCATCAAAATCCAGCATAAAATGTTCTTCTTTATATTTTTCATATTCCTGATAAACAATTGCTTTTTTGGCCTCACCTATAAAATCTCCTGCTAATTTATACGCTTTTTGTGGTGAGATTTCAGCCATTTTACATGATGATATATAATGAATACAGCTTTTTACACTCATTGTTTTACTATCAATATTTTTATCTTTAAAAATCTTCTTTAATAATGATTTTTGATCTTCTTCATCCATAATAACAAAATGATGAGGATAATGAAAAGCATGAATATGCTGTCTTAATATTCTGACACATAAAGAATGAATTGTACATAAAAGAGCTCCTGAAGCATATTCACCTAATAAATCCACAACTCTTTGACGCATTTCATTCGCTGCTTTATTTGTAAAAGTAATAGCCAATATATGTCGAGGCTCAATCCCCACTTCTTCAATCAAGTAAGCAATACGATATGTTAAAACACGTGTTTTCCCACTTCCTGCTCCTGCAATAATACGTAAATGAGAATCTAAATAAGTGGCTGCTTCCTTTTGTTTTGGATTTAATAATTTGTCTAAATTCATCGTATCACATCCTCTCAGTCTAATCATTATATCATAATTACTCAAAAAAGAAATCAAAAACATGAATAAAGGTTGAATTCAAAATGAATCAATGAAATAATGAAACGAGAGGTGAAAATCATGTATTTAGCTATAGATATAGGTGGTACATATACCAAATATGGATATTATCAATCTAATGGGATATGCTTACAAAAGAATATGATTCCTACTGTCAAAACCAACAAAGAAACATTCTATCATACTTTAAAAACATTAATCACAAAAGAAGTCGAAGGAATAGCTGTCAGTATGCCCGGTCTTATTGATAGTCAAAGAGGATATATCCACGCTATTACTTTACTGCCCTATTTCAATGAAACAGATTTTTGTCAAGAATTTTCCAGTTTAACTCACTTACCAGTCACTTTACAAAATGATGCCAAATGCGCTACTTTAGGTGAAATGTGGAAAGGAAGCTTAAAGAACGTTGATAATGGTTTTATGATTGTCTTAGGTTCAGGTATTGGCGGAACATATATATTACATGAAAAAATCGTAGAATCAAAACACTATAAAATTGGAGAGCTCGGTTCTTTTTTAATTCCTACATCAAATGGCTATTCTAACTTTGGTAAAGAATATAATGCTGTTAAACTCATTCATGATCTGAGTGATATTTTAAAATGTCCTGATGATGGACAGATTGTATTTCAACAACTGACTTCATCTCATCAAGCTATGCAGTATTTTGAACACTATTGTTTACAGATTGCAACAATGATCTATAATCTTGATTATTTACTAGATTTAGATATCGTAACTATTGGTGGAGGAATCAGTCAACAGCCATTTCTCATTCAAACTATTCAAAAACAATTTCATGATTTAAGAAAACAATACAAAGAAGATGATCATGAACCAGTTATTAAAGCCTGTCAATTTCAAAATGAAGCCAATTTACTTGGAGCATTGTATCATTTTCATACCAAAAAAGGAGGTTAATTTTATCAATTAATCTCCTTTGCTATTTGAGAAAAATATTCTCTGACATATTCACGATCTTTATAAAGTTGTTGAATGAGTTCTTCTTTAGAATGAAATGGTTTTTCCTTACGTATCAAATCATAAAATTCTACGTAAATCTCTTTTCCATAAATATCATGATTAAAATCTAAAATATGAACTTCTAAAGAAGCTTTATCTAATGGTTGAAAAGTGGGATTATATCCAATATTACACATTCCCATGTAGGTATTTTGATTGATAATCACTTTAACAGCATAGACACCACCACAAGGTAAAAAATAAGAACCATAATCAATATTAGCTGTTGGAAAACCAATTTCATGTCCAATATGTCTACCGTGGATAACCTGACCATGTACACAGTATTGACGTCCTAATAATTCATTTAAATCTTTCATTTGTCCATTTTCTAGATGCTGTCGAATACGTGTTGAAGAAATCTTTTCTCCTTTATAAATGACTTCATCTATAACACTGACATTAAAACCAAAAGATTCCTGCAATGTTTTCGCATCACCCTGATTTTTTGCACCAAAACGAAAATCAAAACCACAGACTACATGCTTGATACCACATTCAATAAGATATTTCTGTATGAATTCTTGAGGCGATAAAGCAGCAACCTTGGGTGTAAATTCAATCACAAACAAATAATCAAATCCTCTTTTTTTAAGAATTTCATAACGATCATCAATGGAAGTCAGACATTTTTCTTCTTTTAACTTTCCTAATACATAAAGTGGATAATGATCAAAAGTTATTAAAGCTTTATGATAATGCTTTGTGTCTGCAACTCGTTTCACTTCTTCAACAAGTGCCATATGCCCTACATGTAAACCATCAAAAAAACCAATTGCTGCTACAATAGAGTCTGTCATATGTAATTGCATATCTTCTTTTAAATAAATGATTTCCATTAAAATAGCCCTCTTATACTTTTTAAATATCCTTCACCATCAGGTCCATAAACCGCTAAAACCTTATGATTTTGATTACATACAACAACCTGATGATCAATATCACTCTTTATTTTTTTACCATGATAAACAATATTTTCATCATCAATGTAATAATGTTCAAATTGTTGAAATGCATCTTCTAAACTCATGAACTGATAATGTCCTTGTTCAATATCTTCTAAACTATAACAGTCTTCAAGATAAAACTCTCCTGAAGCTAAACGTATTAAATGAGTCATATGTGCAGGATAGCCCAACTTTTTTCCTATATCTACACACAATGAACGAATATATGTGCCTTTGGAACATTTTACCTGAAATGTTATGGATTGATCTTGTTGGGAAATTAACTCTATTTTTTCAATCATAATAGTTCGAGGTTGAATATCTACATGTTCCTGATTTCTGGCATATTCATACAATTTTTTACCATGCACTTTAATAGCCGAATAAATAGGCGGAATTTGTTGTTGCTTTCCAATAAAAGACTGTAAAGTTTCTTCAACATCTCTTACACCATGAAAGGCTTTTTCTTCCATAATTTGACCACTACTATCGTATGTATCAGTAGCCGTTCCTAAAAAGAGTGTAGCCTGATAAACTTTTGTTTCACTCATTAAAAATTGTAAAGCCTTTGTTGCTTTGCCAATACACAAAACCAGAACACCTGTGGCATCAGGATCCAATGTCCCACAATGTCCAACTTTTTTTGCATGAAGAATCTTTCTAATACGATTCACAACATCATGACTTGTCATACCTGCCGGTTTATTAACTAACAATATTCCATCCATTTCAAAACCTCCTCATCTGTGAAATATAAAAATGAGTCATTAGACTCAAATTTATTGAATTTCACGATAAATCTTATGCAAAGTAATATCAAATGTTGCTTCTTTTCCTGCAAGCTCTGCAGTGTAGTTTTCAGGAAAAGTTACAGTAATTGTTTTTTCTTCATCTAATTTCATCCCAACAATTCCATCTTCAAAACCATCAATCATGGTATCAGAACCTAATTTTAACTCATAACCCTCTGCACTTCCACCATTGAAAGCTACACCGTCAATTTTTCCTACAAAATCAATATTCACATAATCGCCATTTTGAGCTACAGCAGTTTGATTTTGAGTATCACTATTTTGTGTTTCTTGACTTTGTGATGAACAACCCAAAAGCATAACTAATGTCATGAAACTTCCTAATATTTTTTTCATCCTATCCTCCTATTTATGATTAATGACATAATAATTTTTCTTACCACGTCTAATAACAGTTGCCTGTTTTCCAAAAGCATTTTCTTTTTGAATAACAAAGCTTACATCTGTAATCTTTTCTCCATTGACAAGAACAGAACCACCTGTAACAAATTGACGTGCTTCTCGATTTGATGAAGCAGCCCCTACTTTAACTAAAGCATTTAAAATTTGTGTATCTTCTTCCATATCTATACTAGGAACACCATGGAAGCATGACTGAACTTGTTCTAATGTTAAATCTTGAATTTTACCAGAGAATAACATTTGGCTAATATCCAAAGCTTCCTGATATGCTTCTTCACCATGGATAAATGTAATCACTTCTTTTGCTAGAGCTTTATGTGCTTCTCTTAAATGAGGCTGTGTTTTATTCTTTTCTTCTAATTCTTCAATTTCTTCTTTAGATAAGAAAGTTAAGAATTTTAAGTAATCAATGACTTTATCATCTTCTGAATTAATAAAGAACTGATACATTTCATATGGTGATGTTTTTTTACGATCTAACCAAATGGCATGACCGTTTGTTTTTCCAAATTTCGTACCATCAGATTTAGTAAGCAAAGGCATTGTAAATCCATAAGCTTCTTTCCCTGTTTTCTTTCTAATCAATTCAATACCAGCAGTAATATTTCCCCATTGATCTTGTCCAGCTACCTGCATTTGGCAACCTTTATTTTCATATAACCAATAGAAATCCATGGCCTGCATAATCATGTAAGAAAATTCAGTATATGTAATTCCTAAGTCTAATCTTCTTTTGACAATATCTTTATTCAACATATAGTTGACATTAAAATATTTACCATAATCTCTTAAAAAATCAATGAAGTTTAAATCTTTTGACCAATCATAATTATTCACAACTTCAAACCCAAATAAATCCTGAGCCTGTTTTTTTAGACATTCAAAATTATGTTGTACTTCTTCTTTAGTAATCATTGGTCTTTCAGTATCAGGTTTAGGATCTCCAATCAAACCTGTAGCTCCACCTACTAATAAAATAGGATTATGTCCGGCATCCTTTAATCGTTTACTAATCAAAAATGATGAGAAATGTCCAATATGTAAACTATCACCAGTTGGATCAGTACCAATATAAAAAGTCATTCCTCCATTATTTAATTTTTCTTCAATATCTGGCGAGCTAACATCTTTAATTAAACCACGCCATACTAATTCATCATAAATTTTCATAACATATATCCTCCTTATAAAATAAAAAAAGAATTCATCAAAAGGACGAATTCTCGCGGTACCACCTTTATTTATGCATTAAGCATACGCTCTTTATTGATAACGATGTTGCCACCGGCTAAACTTTTCATTTAGCTGCTCCAAAGTGTATTCATTATAAACAATGATCTATTTCCACCAATCATAGACTCTCTATAACATCCATTTATAATTACTTGTCTTCTTCAACGCTTAAATATATAATATGCGATTTTCAAGTCGAAGTCAACTTAAAATTTTTACTTTGCATTTTGATTGATAAATTCAACTGAAGTTTTAGAATATACAATTTTTTGTGCTTGATACAAACTAAAATATCCTGATAAAACATAACATAATGCAACAACAATAGCCATTGCTGTTAAATATTGAATACCAAACATTTCAGCCCCTAACATGAGACTTGTAAGTGGTGAATTAATAACACAACAAAACATACCAACAATTCCAATAGCAGCCCCTAGATGAGGATCAATGCCCAATAATAAAGCTGATACATATCCTAAAGTTGAACCAATCACAAAAGTTGGAACAATTTCTCCACCTTTAAAACCACAGCCAATAGTAATGGCAGTAAAAATAGCTTTCATGAAAAAATCATATGGTAGAGCCTGATGATAAAGAGCTTCTGCAACAATTTCCATTCCAGCTCCTAAATATCTTTGTTGAAAAAAGAAAACCAAAATCATCAACATGAATGATCCTATAATAACTCGTATATATGGATTATGAAAATATTGATGAAAACATTTGTGACTATAATGCATCATTAATACAAATACAATGGAAAAAGCAGCAATAATAAATGCAAAAATAGCTAATCTTAAACTCATAATTGGTGTTAATTGAAAAGGAATTGATAACTGATAAAAAGTTGGCTGACATCCAAAAAGTTGTGCAATTCCAAATGAAATCAAACTACTACATAAGCATGGAACTAATGCCGCATAATAAAATACACCGACACTAACAACTTCCATGGAAAAAAGTGTCGCAGTTAATGGAGTTCCAAATAAAGCTGAAAAGACTGCACTCATACCACACATAATCAGCATTGACATTTCACGCTGATCAGCATGAATTATTTTTCCAAAAGATGTTGCTAGTGAACCACCAATTTGTAATGCAGCTCCTTCTCTTCCACTAGAACCTCCAAACAAATGGGTAATAATAGTAGCTAAAAAAATCGCTGGTGCTAATAAAACAGGAACTTTTTCCTGTTGGCGAATAGATTGAATAATCGTATTTGTTCCTGGTTCGTGAGATAAATGAACCAGACGATAAAGATAGACAATACAAACACCACCAATTGGCAATCCCCATACAATCCATGAATGCGACAAACGAAAATCAGTAACATAATCAATAGAAATATGAAATAATGCTCCTACAATACCACAGACAATACCCAAAACAAAAGCAATCCATAACCATTTACAGACAAAACATATATTTAACTTTAAATCTATAAAGAATTGTTTGATATACATAAGATTCCCCTTTGAAAAAAACTTCTAAATCAATTAGAAGTCTTTCTTTGTTGTAGCACGTGGCATCAATAAATGTTGAATGACAACAGCTTTGTTTTCAATTTCTTCATCATTAAGTATTTTTGTTAGCAATCTTACAGCTAATGCCCCCATATCATACACAGGAACATGAATAGATGTTAATGAAGGACGACAAATCAAAGCATAGCTTGTATTCATCATACCAATAACTTCCATTTCATCAGGAATTTTAATTCCATTGTCAATTGCAGCATTCACAACAGCAACAGCTTCCTTATCATAACTTGTAAACACAAGATCATGTCGATGATTTTTAAAATACTCTAAAAATTGTGGATAGCTTTTTTCATAATGTGATGATGTATGTACGACCTGTTTTGTTGCATCAAAAACCAAATCATATTTTTGATAAGCTTCCTGAATTCCAGTAATCATTTCTTCTATGTTGATTAAATTCTGCTTAGGTGACACAAACAAAATATCACTTTTTCCCTGTGCCAAATATTTATCAACAACCTCATATGCAATCTTTTTTGCATCAGCAAAAATAGATCCCATATATTTCCCAGTAACACTTGTTCCAATAACAACTGCAGGTATTTTATATTTATTAACTAAAGCAATTTCCTTTTCGATTTCTTCATTATTAAATAAAATCACACCATCTGCACGTGATTTCACAACTTTTTCAATAACAGTTTCAATAGGATTGCCATCTCCAATTTCATCTGTTGTATAAATACTGACATTATAATCTAAACGGCGACTTGTATCACCTATTCCACCAATCATATCTTTCACATGAGCAAATAATGATTGTGGAAAAACAATAGCAATCGTTGTTGTCTTACTTGTTGCAAGACCTCTGGCAATCTGATTGGGTTTGAAATCTAAACGTTGAATAGCCTCAAGGACTTTATCACGTGTTTTAGGTTTCACAACACTCGAACCGTTAATAACACGTGAAACTGTTGCCAGAGAAACACCAGCTTCTCTAGCAACATCATAAATTGTTACATTTTTTCCCATGATTAATCTTTAATCTCTTCAATCATTTCATCTAATTTTTCTTCAACATTCTCGATTTCATTTTCAAAAGCTTCTAAATAATCATCATCTACAGATGAATCTAAAACTTTTGTTTTGACTTCTTCTATTTTATCATTGACTTTTTGTGTTAAATCAACAACTCCATCACGAATCGTTAAATACTGGTCACTATCTTTTACTTTTGCAGCAAAATCTTCTAATTTTGCTTCCAATTCATTAAGTTTATCTCTTGTTGTTGCTTTAAATGTATCAATATCAAATTCATCTACAGATTTCTTAACTGTTTCAATTGTTTGACCTAACATAGCTTCAAGATCTTCTTTTGTCATATTCTTTAAATTATCATAAGCTTTTAAAGATTCACGTTTAATATCTTCTCTTAATTCACTACCTTTTTTAGGTGCCAATAACAATCCAGCGACTGCACCAATACCTAAACCAACTAAAAACTTTCCAAATTTCATTCTAATCACCTTTCTCTTTCTATTTTTTTCTTCTTAAAAACGAAGTTAAAAATCCTAAAACCCCAAATAACCCAGATTTCATACCACCTTTTGAAAAAATTCCACTTACCAATTCAACAGGTGCATTGAGCATATTCATTTTATTATTGACATCATCTAAAATATGATCAACTTTTTGAATGGTTGTTTCTAACATTGTCATTAAAACCGTTGTTTCTTTGACAGCTAAAGACATTCTTATTAATAATAGACCTAAGCTCAAAAGTGCAAAAGCCCCAGATAATATCAAAATGCAATAGCATACTAATTTTGCATCCATAAGTTCTCCTTTCTGCCAATTTACCATATTATAGCATAAATATAACATGATTAAAAGATAACCCTTACTGCGATTGTTTATAAGCAATAACTTGATCTTCTAATTTATAAATATCTTTACTACTCATAAATAGATAAACAACATTATCATATTGACTTAAAAGCTTCACAGCAGCTTCATCTTCATGAATAACCTGAGCACGTGGATTGTATTTTGCAATGTCATAAATGTCTATATCAATACCAGGTTCTTTCTTCGCATTTTCTGGAAAATGGACAAAGAAAGGATAATCTGCTAAATCCATTGCTTCAGCAAATTCTTTGGCAAAACGTAATCCCCTTGAAAAACGATCTGGTTGAAAGATGGCAACAATCTTTTTATGTGGATAACGTGAGCGTGTTGCTTCAATGACATAACGGATTGCTGTTGGATGATGTGCATAATCATCCACATAAATATTATTCCCAACTGTCTTAACAGTATAACGACGTTTTACACCATCAAAAGTAGAAAGACGTTCTTGGATATATTCAGCACTCATATTTTCTAAATATCCTAAAGTAATAACCGCTAATGAATCATAAAGCATATGCATTCCATAAAATGGCAAAGCAAAATGTCCAAATAAATCTTTATGAATATAAACATCAAATGATAGTCCATGATCATTATTAATGATATTTTTAGCAATAACATCATTATTTTCACCTGTTCCAAATTTTAGAACACGTTTTTGATAATGAAGATGTGGTAAATGTGGATCATCACCCCAGATAATAACTGTATCTTTAACTTGATTTGCATATTGTTCAAATGATTTTTCATATTGTTCCATAGATTTGAAATAATCAACATGATCCATTTCAATATTATTAATAATCGCATAAGTTGGATAATAATGTAAAAAATGATCCTGATATTCACATGTTTCTGCAATAAAATATTTACTGTCTTCAACAGCATGTCCTGTTCCATCACCGATTAAAACAGAAGTCTTATCAAATTCCTTAAACAAATGATAAGCCATACCAGTTGTTGTTGTCTTTCCATGTGTTCCTGCAATACCAATAGAAATATACTGATCCATTAAATGACCTAAAAAATCATAATAAGTATGTGTTTTGACATTAGGATTACTTAGTGCTTCTTTAACTTCTTCATTAGAATCATCAAACGCATTACCAATAATCACTTCATAACCATCTTTAATATTATTTTTATCAAAAGAGTAGATTGGAATTCCTCTTTTTCTTAAATCTTCTTCAATAAAAATATATTTATCAATATCACTTCCAGCAACTTCATAACCTAAATCAAATAAAATTGTTGCAAGTGATGCCATACCTGAACCTTTAATACCAATAAAATAATACATAACTCTCTTCACCTCGCCTTTTATTCTAGCATAAATTTTAAAAAAAGTATTCTCTATCTAATTATTTTTTCATATTTTTTATATTTTGGCACAAACTAAAGATGTCAATAGAAAGAAAGGAGAAATTATGAGTCACAAAAAATCTAAAAACAAACAAAGACAAAATCAGTATAAAGGCTATAACCAAAATCAACAGGCAAGTTATAGTGGTGAAGATGGTTTAATGAGTGAAAAATATAAAGAAAACTCTAACGCCCAAGAATAATAATGGGAAGCTATAGAATCATAAAGATTTTATAGCTTTTTCATTTTTAACAAACTTTATGTCATTTTCTGTAGATTCTACCTCTTCAAAATATGATAATATTATATTAATCTGTTTGAAGGGGCGATTTGGAATGCAAAACATTATTATTATTGATGACATGAAAGAACATATTCAATACATTCAAGACATTATCAACACCATGAATCATCAATTTCAAATACAAACATTTCTTGATATACATGATGTTCTTTTACATATGAATCAATTCCCTGACCATTCCATTATTATTATAGATATTTTATTAAAAAATCATAGTGGCATTGAACTGGCAAAAGAATTAAATCAATTACATAAAAATTTTCAAATTATCTTTATCAGTTCCTATTTAGAAAAAGCAACAGAAGTTTATGAAACAAATCATTGTTATTTTGTATATAAACCTGAATCAAAGAAAAGACTTCCCATGGCTATTGAAAAAGCTATTCATCAAATTATAGAATCACAAAAAGTATTAACCATATCTTTAAAAGATAAAACCAAAATTATTCTATTAAATGATATTATGTATATTGAAAGAATTCAAAGATACTCATATATTTATACAGTTCATGAAACAATTAAGACAGCACAAAAAATCAAAGATCTATTAGAACAATTACCTTTACAATTTATTCGTACACATAACAGTTATATTATCAATGCATATTATGTCAGTGAAATAAAAAGAACACACGTCATTTTAAATAACCAACAACCCATTCCAATCAGCCGTGCTCATCAACTAAAACTCAAAAAGCAATTTCACGAGTTTCTAGTTGAACAATTATAACTTTTTATTATTACTTTTAACTTTTTCGTATATTGAATTAATTATTATATTGTGTTTGTGATAGTCGCTACTATTCTCGTTTTTATTAGCGACTTCTTTTTATTTTATATATAAACTCAAAAAATATACTACTTGAATCAAAAATGTACATTTTTATAATATTTTTATATTTTCCTTCTTTAACACTAAACAAAAAGGCTAGAGTTTTCACTCTAACCAATAATCATTAAATCTTTTGAATAGTGATTTAAAACTTCACAGCCATCTTCAGTGACTAAAACTAAATCTTCAATTCTAACACCGAATTCACCTTGAATATAAATACCTGGTTCAATTGAAAAAATCATTCCTGGTTCTACTTCCATATCAAAAGCAGCAGACACATCACCGTATTCATGAACATCTCTACCAATAAAATGACCTAAACGATGATTAAAGTTTGGTCCATAACCTGCTTCACTGATAATATCTCTTGCTGTTTTATCAATGTCACATAGTCTCACACCTGGTTTAATCATAGCTTCAGCTGCTTCATTAGCTTTTTTGACTAATTCATAAACTTCTCTTTGTTTATCAGATACTTCTTTATAGAAAACAGTTCTTGTCATATCACTGCAATATCCTTGATAAATACCACCCATATCAATGACAATGCTGTCTCCTGGTTTTAACTTTGAATCATCGCAACCATGATGTCCATCTGCCCCGTTAGGTCCATAGCCAACAATTGGATCAAAAGAATTCCCACTGCATCCTAATGATTGAAAAATACCATCCAACTGTTGTCCAACTTCTTTTTCCGTCAATGTCCCTTTGGCGCATAACTGAATCACCTGATCAATAGCCTGATCATTTAATTGACTCGCTTTACGCATAAGTTCAATTTCTTCTTCATCTTTATGCATACGGACATAATCAACACAGATTGAACCTAGTTCAAAACAACATTCTTCGTTAGCCAGTTCCATAACTCTCATTAAGAATCTAGCTTCCCAGTTTTTATCTACACCTACACAATGAGCATCTTTTAAAACTTCAGCAATTTTAGCTGGTCCATCTTCTGTATCATCATACCAGATAATATTTAAATCTAATTGTTGATCTAAATAAAACAAATGATTTAAGAACAATGTATGATTTCCATCTAATGATAAAACCAATGCATACATTCTTTCTCCTGGATGATTATCATAACCAATCAAATAATTGATAGAGCTAGGATCACTGATAATCAAATGATCCATTCCTCTTTGACTCATTTCATTTAAAACATTATTCACTCTTGTCTGATTCATATTCTTTCACCCCGATTCCTAATTCTCCTAATTGTGCATCTGCCACTGGTGTCGGTGCTTTTGACATTGGACAAGTTGCACTTGTATTTTTAGGAAAGGCAATAACATCTCTTAAAGAATCACAACCACAAAGTAACATGGCAATTCTATCTAACCCTAAAGCAAATCCTCCATGTGGTGGTGTTCCATATTGTAATCCTTCTACAAACCATCCAAATTGCGCATCAATTTGTTCTTGAGTGAATCCTAAAGCTTTAAATGCTCTTTCTTGAACACTTTGATCATAAATTCTTTGTGATCCACCACCTAATTCATAGCCATTTAAAACAATGTCATAAGCATCAGCTAAGCAATGTTCTGGATCAGTTTCTAATTTATCTAAATCTTCATCTTTTGGTTTTGTGAATGGATGATGTTTTGCATAATATCTTTGTGTTTCATCATCATATTCAAACATTGGGAAATCAACAACCCATAAGAAATCAAAAGTATTAGGATCATATAATTTTAATTCTTTTCCTAAATAGTTACGAATAGCAGCTAAAGAATCGCAAACAACTTCATATTTAACATCTCCAACAAATAACAATAAATCCTGACTATGCGCATTCATAGCTGATAATAATTTTTCTAATTGTTCTTCAGTAAAGAATTTAGCAATTGGTCCCTGTACGCCATCATCTGTCACCTTTAACCATGCTAAACCTTTAGCTTTATAAGTTTTCGCAAGTTCAGTTAATTGATCAATTTTTTTACGAGAAAAATTGGCTGCTTCACCAACAACATTGATTCCTTTCACATGTCCGCCAGCTTCCAAAGCATTTTTAAAAACTGCAAAATCCACATCACTGACAACATCATTCAAGTTCACAAGCTCTAATCCAAAGCGTGTATCAGGTTTGTCAATTCCATATCTTTCCATAGCTTCATGCCAAGTCAAACGTCTTAAAGGCAATTCGATATCAATACCTTTGACATCTTTCATTAATTTTTTGATCATACCTTCTCCAATTTCTAGAATCTGATCAGTTGACATAAAGCTCATTTCAACATCGACTTGTGTAAATTCAATTTGACGATCAGCACGTAAATCTTCATCTCTAAAACAACGTGCAATCTGGTAATATCTTTCAAATCCAGATACCATTAATAATTGTTTAAACAATTGAGGTGACTGTGGTAAAGCATAGAAAGATCCTTTATGAACACGTGAAGGCACTAAGAAATCTCTTGCACCTTCTGGTGTAGAACGGTTTAAATAAGGTGTTTCAATATCTATAAAATCTAAATGATCTAAATACTCTCTAATACTTCTTGTGATTTGATGTCTTGTCATTATATTTTTTTGCATCACAGGACGTCTTAAATCCAAATAACGATATTGCATTCTTGTTTCTTCTAAAGCATCTGTTTCATCAGCCACAATCATAGGTGTTAATTTTGCAGTGTTAATAATTGTAAAAGCACTTGCCTGAATTTCAATATCACCTGTAGGAATCTTTGGATTTTTAGAAGATCTTTCAATCACTGTACCTTGAACAGATAAAATATATTCATTTTTCACTTCTTTTAATCTTTCTTCAAAAGATTCATCAAAAATCACCTGAGTGATTCCATAACGATCTCTTAAATCAACAAAAACCAAAGCTCCTAAATTTCTTTTCTTGGCAACCCAACCAATTAATTCGACTTGTTGACCAACATTTTCAATTCTTAATTCCCCATTGTTATGTGTTCTATTCATGATCATGATCTCCTTCATAATGATTTTCAATAAATTCTACAATATTTTCTAATGGAACTTCCACTTGTTCTTTTGTATGATTACATTTCATATTCACGACTTCTTTTTGAACTTCTTCATCTCCAATAATCATTGAAAAATGAGCGTGGAAACGATCAGCAGATTTAAATTGCCCTTTTAACCCACGATCACATTGATCCATATCACAAGTAAATCCATTAGCACGAAGCATTGTCATAATCTGCATAGCCAAATCTTTAGCTTCGCTACCTAAAGGCATGATATAGACATCTAAACCTTCTTCATCTTCATGATCATCACCTAAAGCAATCATTAATCTTTCCATTCCAAAAGCAAAGCCAACACCAGGTGTTTGTGGTCCACCTAATTCTTCTACAAGGCCGTTATAACGACCTCCTCCACCAACTGTCGAACCAGCTCCTAACTTTGGATCATCAGAAATAATTTCAAAAACTGTATGTGAATAATAATCTAATCCTCTTACTAAGTTAGGATCAACAACGTAATCAATTTCTAAATCATCTAATAAAGCACAAACTTTTTCAAAATGCGCTTTTGCATTATCAGTTAAATAATCAATTGTTTTTGGTGCTGTTTTCATCATAGGATGATTTTTATCAACCTTACAATCTAAGATACGTAATGGATTTTTTTCATAACGTACCTGACAATCATGGCATAACTCATTTAAGACAGGTTGAAAATGATTTTGTAAAGCTTCACGATAAGCATCACGAGATTCCTGATCACCTAAAGTATTGATGTGTAATTGAATATTTTTTAATCCTAA
Source organism: Clostridium sp. AUH-JLR23 (assembly GCF_964238065.1). NCBI lineage: Bacteria > Bacillati > Bacillota > Clostridia > Eubacteriales > Clostridiaceae > Clostridium > Clostridium sp. AUH-JLR23. The sequence goes on along the minus strand of NZ_CAXSKY010000001.1, from coordinate 148,760 downwards.
AGCTTTCACAACTGTCACAGCCATCAACATACACTCTACATCAACATATGGTGATTCAACTCCTAACATCTCTACACCAAATTGATGAAATTGTCTTTGTCTACCGTTTTGTGGTCTTTCATATCTGAACATTGGACCCATATAATAAACTTTCTGTAATTTTTCAGGCATTCCATAAAGTTTATTTTCTACATAAGCTCTCGCAATACCAGCTGTTCCTTCTGGTCTTAACGTCATAGAACGACCTTTTCTATCTTCAAAAGTATACATTTCCTTAGATACAACATCTGTTGTATCACCAACCGCACGATTGAATAATTCTGTATGTTCAAAAATAGGTGTTCTTATTTCTTTTACATTATAATTTGCACAAATTGTTCTTAATAATTGTTCTAATTCCTGCCATTTTCCAGATTGAGCAGGTAAAATATCTACTGTTCCTCTTGGTGCTTTATAGGCCATATCTCTATCCTCCTTTAAAAATAAAAAAACGCCCTATCTAAGGACGTTATTAACGCGGTACCACCTTAGTTCATACAATGTATGCCCTCTCTGTCTTAACGCGACTCACGGTTACTTTCATAACTTCCTCCAAAGTGTCCCATAGCTTCCTCTATCTGTTTCCACCAACCACAGACTCTCTATTAGATTTTGACTATTTAATCTTCTTCAACGGATTGACATCATTATAAAAGATTCGCTTATAAAAATCAAGTTCAATCACTCTTTTCTTTATAAAGAGTTCCATCTCTTTTTATTTTTATATCCAATTGCCTTTGAATTAACTATTGATAAGCTTTTTGAATATCACTTTTTCATAATTAAGATAACATTATTTATATTTCCTATTATCATTTATTAGATCTATTAAAAAAGATAGAAATCAAGTTTTTCACTTCTTGATTTCTATCCTTTATTTTAAAGAAGAAATATTATCTTCAATGTGATTTATTTATATAAATGTTATAAATAACGATGACACTCAATTATCTATTTGCTTATCATTACTCAACTCTATCTTATTGTTTTATTTCTTAAAAACTCTTTTTTATTTCCATACATATCATTTGAAATATTCAATAAGACTTCATTTCATATTGATAATCTCATGAATAATGTTTCCATATTTTCTATAAAGCGATATCATTATGTCCTTTTTTACTCATTTATCATGAATTGATAAACTTTCTCATTCACCCATCATGATCACTCTTTATTATATCATGAACTTTTTTTATATTTACGGCCTATCTTTCCCAGGCCTATTGTATGTTAGGGGGTAGAATATCTCTTTCCAATCTATAATCTTTTGGAAGATCAAGATTGTCAACGAATTTAAGTCCTAAATACAATGTTTTTTCTTTTATTTTTCTTCCCATCATTTTTAAGACCTCCTTTCGTTTCTTTCCTTTTCTTCGCTTATATTTTAACACACTTTTTATAAAAATGAAAGCCTTTTCATTTTCGTATTATGAAAATGTTATCGAATAAATTTCTCCCATATAATCAACTCTTTTTGAGCATCTTCATGAGAAGATGAAGCATGAATAATATTATCCACAAGACGATATTCCTGATCAGCTAATTCATAGCTATCACAACTCAATTCTCCACGAATACTCTGTGGATCTGCCTGTATTGGATTTGTCTTTCCAACAATTTTTCGAGAATACGTAATAATATCTTCATCACCATCATAACTCACTTTCATAGGCATAATATAGTGAGGACCATCAAAATAGAAAGTATTAAATAATCTTGCAGGAAAATTAAAATCCTTTCCCTTTTCGTCAATAACGTGATGATAATGTTCCAATAAAATCTTCATAACATCTATATCTACCTGCACGACTTGTGATTTTTCAACATGTAATTGATGTTGAGCTAATATTTCAAGAACTCTTTGATTTTTATGATCAACAAAAGCATCAGGTTTTAACATCATATAAGTATATTGTTTCATTTTCTTCTCCTCTTTTCTATATTAATGAATCACTCTTGTAATATTATAAATACCTTGAATTTTATTTAAATTGTCAATAGTCAACTGTAAAAGTTCTGCATTTTCAACCGAAAGTTTTAATTGAATTTGCGCCTCTGTATCTACAACCCCAGCATTAATATTTAAAATGTTGACTTTCACCTGTCCTAATACAGTAATAATATCGTTTAATAAATTAGGACGGTCTAAACCTCTAATATCAATATCAACCTCAAAACGTTTTTGCATAATATTAGTATAATCCCAATACACATCAATTAAACGTCCTTTTTCAACGCCTTTTAAGTTAGGACAATCACTACGATGCACTTTAATTCCCTGTCCCTTAGATACATATCCAACAATATCATCTCCAGGAATAGGATTACAGCATTTAGATAACTGTATTTTCAGTCCATCAACACCTTTAACACTGATTCCTAAACTACTGCTTTTCTTTTGATTTTTTAAAGCATTATTATTCTTCTTTAAAATCTTTGAAAGATTATCAAAGAATCCAGTTTTGCTTGGAAGAACCTTATCAATCAATGTAGAAGCAGTTGCTTGTTTCTTTCCAATGACTAACATTAAATCATCAAAATGACGAGCACCAAAAGACCCAAAATAAGATTTATACGTATCAGGATCCATAAATTTCTTTTCATCCAAATTACGTTTACGAATTTCTTCCTTTAATAATTTTTTTCCTTCCTCAATAGCTTCTTTTTGAGTTTCAGCATCTTTCTTTGAAATATACTGTCTGATTTTATTTCTTGCTCCTGCTGTCTGAACAAATTTCAACCAGTCTTCACTTGGTCCAGAATTTTTATTTGTTTTAATTTCACAGACATCACCTGTTTTTAATTTGGTGTTAATAGGAACCATAACATTATTGACAATAGCTCCTACAGCATGATGTCCAACTTCTGTATGAATACGATAAGCAAAATCAATAGGTGTTGAGCCGTTTGGTAACTCTACAATCTTACCTTGAGGCGTCATAACATAAACATTAGCTTCAAAAATATCTCTTTTTAAAGAATCATAATATTCCTTAGCATCACCATCTTTGATTTCATCACTTAAAGTAATAAAATCACCTAACCATTGTAACTTATCAACGATATCTTTTTGTTCCTGTTTAGATGAATATTCTTTTCCTTCTTTATAACGCCAGTGAGAAGCAACTCCACGTTCAGCTAATTCATCCATTTCTTCTGTACGAATCTGAATTTCAAAAATATGCCCGTCTTCTCCTATAACCGCTGTATGCAAAGACTGATACATATTAGGTTTAGGCATCGCAATATAATCTTTAAAACGTCCAGGTAATGGACGATAATGATCATGAATAATACCTAAAACTTCATAACATTTCATTTTATCTTTTAAAATAATACGTAAAGCATTTAAATCATATAATTCATCAAAACGTTTATGCTTGATAACCATTTTTTTATAGATACTATAAATATGTTTTGCACGTCCTTTAATGCGATATTCAATATGATTTTCATCCAATAATTCTTCTACTGACTTCATCATCTTCTCAACAGATTCTTTACGCTCACTACGTTTTTGTTCTAATAATTCAGAAATTTCTAAATAAGCTTTAGGATCCAAATAATGTAAGCATAAATCTTCTAATTCAATACGAATATCATTAATACCTAAACGATGTGCAATTGGCGCATAGACTTCCAATGTTTCCCTAGAAATACGTTGTTGTTTTTCAGGTGTCATATATTGCAATGTGCGCATATTGTGTAAACGATCTGCTAACTTAATCAAAATAACACGAATATCTTTAGCCATAGCAATATAAATTTTACGATGATTTTCAGCATAAACATCTGCTTCATCTTTAAATGGCATTTTATTAATTTTGGTTACACCTTCTACTAAACTTGTAATTTCTTCACCAAAACGCTCAACCATTTCATCATGCGAAACATCACAATCTTCCATGACATCATGTAAAAGCCCAGCTGCAATCGTTGTTGGTCCTGTCTGTAAAGTTGTTAGAATATATGCAACCCAAATCAGATGAATAGTATATGGTTCTCCACTTTTGCGCTTTTGTCCTTCATGTTTGACCATAATAAAATCATAAGCTTTTTGAATCAAATCTATACTTTCTTTTTTCGTGATGTAAGTTGAACAGCTTTCTAATACATCATCAAAAGTAACTTGATCATGTGCTCCTTTATATTTCATATATCCTTCCTCCTTTACTTTGGCTTTATGCTAAAAAAGAGACACCGTCTCTTCTTAATACTTCAAGACTGAATAAACGTCATAATCTTTTAAAAGTTCTCTACCTTTCAAAGCTTCAAGTTCAATCAAAAAAGCAATTCCTACAACGTTTCCGCCCATTTTTTCAATTAAAGATACAGCTGCATCAACTGTACCACCAGTTGCTAATAAATCATCAACAATTAAAACATTCTGTCCAGGTTGAATACTATCACTGTGCATTTGAATTTCATTTGATCCATATTCTAAATCATATGACTGGCTTACAACTTCACGTGGTAATTTCCCTGGCTTTCTAACTGGAACAAAACCACAATTCAATGTCAAAGCCACTGGACATCCAAATAGAAATCCTCTCGCTTCTGGTCCTACAACAAGATCTACTTTTTTCTCTTTTGCAAAATCACTCAATAAGCGAATAGATTCCTGATAAGCATCTTTATCAGCTAAAAGTGGTGTCACATCTCTAAACAAGACACCTGGTTCTGGAAAATCAGGAATATCTTTAATATACTTTTTTAAATCCATAGCTTAAAAGCCCTCCTTATTTATTTATTATATCAAAATTCTATCTTTTTATAAAGTCATTATACGATATCTTTAATAATAAAATTCAGACTTTTCTGATTTCGATATTCATTAATTTGTAATGTTCCTATAACACTCATCTTTTTTATATTTTTAAGTTTTCCATATAAATCTCCATGCTGAAAATACAACATCGACACATGACTACGATTCAAATCAGTTTGCATCTTTAAATGTTTTCCCTGACTTAATTGTTGTATTTGTGATACAGGTACATCCTTTAACATATATAACGGTTCTTCATTACTCATACCAAATGGTTCCAATAAAGATAAAGATTCAACATTTTTTATATCTATATCCTGTTCATCAATATGAAGAACTGTTGTTGTTGGATGCAAATGAAGATCTTTTAATGCTTCTTTAATACATTGATAACATGAATCATAATGTGCTTCATCTACAGTAAATCCACCCGCCAAAGAATGTCCACCAAAAGCAACAAACTGATCTTGATGTTCCATAAAAAATTGATGTAAAGAAAAACCTTCAATACTTCTGGCACTTCCTTTATATAATCCCTTTTTCTCATCATATGCCATCACAAAGCCTGGACGTTCATATTCTCGAGTATATTTACCTGCAATCAAACCAACTAATCCTTCATGAACCTGATCACTTGACCAATATAGAAAATCATCTCCCATACCTTCCTTAGCCATTTCATATTGTTGATTTGTCATTGTTTGACGTTTGGTATTTAAAGAAATCGCCATTTGAGAAACTTTCACCATAAAATCTCTAGGAGCATTCTTTAAAAAATATTTCACTAAAACATTAGGCGAACAAAACTCTGGTAAACGTCCAAATGAATTAATTTTAGGTGCAATCACAAAACCTATACTTGTCGTTGAATATGTCTGCTGATTTCCTAATAATAGCTCTAATGAAGGATATTTTTCTTCCTTCATGAATGTTAAAGCTTTTTTCACTAATGAACGATTTTCATCCAATAATGGCATCATATCTGAAACCGTTGTAATTGCAGCCAAGCAATAAAGATATTTATCTTGTCTTCCTAATAAAGCACTCGCTAATTTATATGCTACAAAACCACCAGAAATTTCTTTAAATGGATAATCCGGAGATAATTTCGTATGAATAAAAGTACAGGCATCAGGTAAATCGTTATCAAATTGATGATGATCAGTAATAATAACGTCAACACCCAATTCATTAGCTCTTTCTACCGCATCGAAAGCTTTGACTCCATTATCAACCGTAATAATGAGAGAATAACCTTTTTGTGCCATCTGTTCTACACGTTTAACATTGAGTCCATAACCATCATCAAAACGATTAGGAATATGATACCCTACTTCTACACCTAATTCTAAAAAAGCTTGTACAAGAATTGTCGTTGCTAAAATACCATCACAATCATAATCACCATAAATACAAATTTTTTCATGATTTTCAATAGCTTCATGAATTCTTTCCAATGTCATATCAGCTTCTTCAAACAAAGAAAAATCATGATAAATTAAACGTGGATTTATAAAATCTTTTAAAGTGTTTTCATCATATTGACGACTTTCAATCACTTTTGCTAATAAAGAATTGATATGATATTGATTTTGAATCTGCTGATAATGTTGTGGCTCAATAATTTTATATTTCATAAAATATATCTATCTCCTTAAAGTTCGTCCTTTTTCAATTACGTGTATTATAACATACGTATCTTTTATATTTCAAATAATCTGTTTGGCATGATATCAAATAAAAACACCTCTAACAAAAACAAAACGGTTAGAGGATCAATCATTATTATTTAGCTATAAAATCACTAAAATCATCTATATTCATGGTTGAAGCTTCTTTAATGACTTTCATTTTTAAATAATCAAAAACTTCTGAGAAACGTAATGACATAATATCATCAATAACATCACACATTGCTTTTGTTTCAACATCTTTCCATTTTATAGAATAAAGATAGTCTTTAATATCATAACTATCAATTTCATGAATTCCTTCATTTTTAAATTCATTAGCTTTTATACGAATTAAAAAAAGAATATCTAATGGCAAGTTATTCTTAATATTGATTTCCATTGACTGCACTTCCTAACATATTTTTTGAATAATTAACATATTTATTATAAAGGAAATTCGACAATAAAGGAAGTATTTTATGAAAAGAAAATTGATTAATTCATTTCTCATATTAACAAGCAGTACCCTCATCACAAAAGTCTTTTCTTTATTCAACAGAATGCTTTTATCCCGTCTTTTAGACGAAAATGGAATGGCTCTTTATATTTTGGCTATCCCGACACTTTCTTTATGTATTACCTTAGCTCAGTTTTCCATTCCATCTGCTGTTTTCCGCTTGATTTCACACCCCAAATACAACAATAAAAAAGTTATTATTTCAGCTTTATGCATTTGTTTAGCAACATGTTTATTGATTATGGGTGGACTTTTGTTTTTTTCAAAAATAATTGCTCTCTATTTTCTAAAACAAAGCGATGCATATTTACCTTTATTATGCATCCTTCCATTCATTCCATTAGTTGGTATAAGTGGTATTATTAAGAATTACTATTTAGGAAGAGAAGATGTTTGGAACTTATCACTTGCACAATTATTTGAAGAAGTTTCTCGTATTCTTTTTACCTACATTGTTATTCAACAGTTTCATTATTTACCGATGACGTATTTAGTCAGCATTGCTATTTTAGCTATGAGTATTGGTGAACTCACTTCTATTCTTTTTTTAATGTTACGTTTAAAAAGGAAAATCAATTGGCATTATCATCCCATATCCTATTTTCAAAAACATTTTATATTTAAAGATATGATGAATATTGCTTTACCATTAACAGGTTCAAGACTGCTTCATGTCTGCTATAATTTTTTAGAACCCATCCTTTTGGTTTCTATTTTAACAAAACTTCATATAGGAGAAAACCAAATACACCTTCAATATGCGATTATTAACGGTTATGTCATTTCTTTGCTGGTTACACCTACTTTCTTTAATAATGTTGTTTTAAGATTGTTGATTCCTATTCTTAATAAAGATATTGCATATAATCGTTTAGAAGCATTAAAAAAACATGTTTTTTATAGTTTGGTCATCTGTTTTTTTATCAGTCTTCCTTTTACACTTATATTTTATTTTTATGGCGATGTCTGCCTTCAAATCATGTACAATACAACCAAAGGTTATCATTGTTTACAATACATGTGTATTCCCTTTACAATCTTCTATTTACAAACACCTTTAAGTGCCACACTTCAAGCATTCAACAAAAATAAAGAAATGTTTATGATGAGTACATTTGAAGTTATTATTGAATTAATTTGTTTAATCATTTTAATTCCACGTTTTCATGTAGAAAGTGTGGCAATTGTCATGCTGATTGGTTTATTTTCGACACTGATGTTCTCAACTTATTTTGTCTATCAATTAGTATATAGACGCAAAAAAAAGTCTATAGCTGAATGTCTATAGACTGATGATCAAATTGTCTTAACCATTTAGAAAATGTAATAAGCCCTTCTTTTATCACTTTTTCATCTTGTGTAAAGCCAAAACGTAAATGATATTCTATATCAAATGCACTTCCTGGCACAAAAAATACACCTGTTTCTTTTTGAAGTTTTTCACAAAACTCTGCTGATGGTATATCCAAATGATAATGTAAGAAACAAACTGTTCCATGACGTGGTATAACACAAGAAACAAGTGGTTCTTGATCTAACCATTTTTTAAGAATAAGTTTATTTGTTTGACATATATCACGACTACGTTTTAAAATCACATCTTTATTTTCTAATACTAAACAAGCCAGATAATCATCTAATGGACCACTACTAATAATATGATAGTCACGTCGATAGTTTACTAAATCAATGACTTCCTGAGGTCCTTTTATCCAACCAAGTCTTAAACCAGCAAATGAGAAAACTTTTGATAAACTTTGTGTCACTATTGCTTTATCATAATAATCACTAAATGAAGGATATAATTCTAAGCTTTCAGTATCTACACCACGATAGATTTCATCACATAAAATATAGCAATCATATTTTTGAGCTAATTTTATAATATCTTTCATTAATGACAAAGGTATTGTTGTTCCAGTAGGATTATTAGGTGAATTTAAGCATATCATTTTTGTATGTTCTTGTATACATGATTCAAAATCTTCAATTGTTGGTAACCAGTCATTTTCTTCTTTTAAAGGAATTAAAGAAACCTCACAACCTAATGATAATGGAAAATCATACATTTGCTGATAAGTTGGAAATAAACTAATAACATGATCTCCTTTTTCTAGCAAACTCATTAATACCAGTTCGTTGGCATTAATAGCTCCATGAGTTATAGTTATATTTTCAAGTCCACCCTGTTCATAGAGTGATAAGATAGCTTTTTTTAAACGTGTTGATCCAACAATAGGACCATAATCCATTTTCATAGACATCATCTGTTTCGCTATATCCTCTTGAACAAATTGTTGAAGTTCTAATAAAGATAAGGATGACACACATGTTTCTGTCAAATTATATTGACAATCGTTTTCATGATCTGTCATCCATGTTTCTACTTTAAATTCATTAAGTTTCATTAATGCATAACCTTATTTAAGAAATCCTGTGCTCTTTGTGTTTTAGGATTTCTAAAGAATTCTTCAGCCGTATTTTCTTCAACAATTTTGCCATCCTCTAAAAAGATAACACGATCTGCTACCGTTCTAGCAAATCCCATTTCGTGTGTCACAACAACCATTGTCATTCCTTCATTAGCCAATTCCTGCATAACTTCCAAAACTTCAATAACCATTTCTGGATCCAAAGCACTTGTAGGTTCATCAAATAACATGATTTGTGGATTCATGCATAAACTTCTTGCTATCGCAACCCTTTGTTTTTGCCCACCTGATAATTTATTTGGATATTCATCTTTTTTATCAAGAAGACCCACTCTTTCTAAATATTGGCAAGCTATTTGTTCAGCTTCATCTTTGCTTTTTTTCATAACTTGAATAGGTGCTAAAGTCAGATTTTCTAAAACTGTCATATTGGGGAATAAATTAAAATGCTGAAAGACAAATCCCATTAAACTTCTTAATTTTTTATAAGTTTCTGGATCTTTTTCATCAAGCAATTGATCATTCACATAAATATGTCCACTTTCTGGTTTTTCTAATCCATTAATACATCTTAAAACTGTACTTTTCCCAGAACCAGAAGGACCAATCAAACAAACAATCTCACCTTTTTTTATGTCTAAGGAAACATCATTAACAGCTTTTAAATCATTGAATTGTTTCACAATATTTTCTACTTTAATCACGGGCAGACAACTTCCTTTCTAAACGTCTTGAAATATATGAAATAGTGAGTGTCATCACGAGATATAAACACGCTGCCTCAAGTAAAGGATAAATCAAATTAAAAGTTCTTGATCCTAAAACTTGTGCACTCATAAGCAACTCAGTTGCTCCAATACAGCTAATCAATGATGAATCTTTAATTAAAGTGATAAATTCACTGACAATTGGTGGAATAATTCTCTTAAAGGCTTGTGGCAATACCACAAAACGCATTGTCTGAAAATAACTTAATCCTAATGTTTCACAGGCTTCCCATTGACCTTTATCAATTCCCTGAATACCACTTCTGATTAATTCAGTTGAATAGGCTCCACTATTTATACTTAAAGCGATTAATCCACAAATATATGGATCGGGATTCATACGAGTTCCAGTTATTGACTGATAGATAACTGGAATAGCTATATAGAAGAACATAATTTGTAATAACATTGGTGTTCCTCGAATGACTTCTACATATATATTCCCAATCCATCTTAAAGGTGCATGTTTAGATAACTTTGAAGCAGCTCCCAATGTTCCTAAAATCATCCCAAAGAAAACTGCGAATGTCGCTAATATTAGCGACATTCCAGCACCTCTTAACATAAACATTAAATTTTCTTGTGTTAAAAGATTTTCCATTTATATTAAGCTCCCCATTTTTCTTTTAGTTCAGTATATTTATCAGATTTTATAAATTCGTCTAAAGCTTTATTGACATCATCCATTAATTCTTGACTATCTTTATTTGCAATAATTAAATTTTCTTCTTCTAATAAAGCTTCATCAATCATTCTATATGCATCTTGTGAATCATAATTTTTAGCAACTGCATAATCTAAAATAACAGCATCAACACCACCAGATTTTAATGTTTCAACTAATACCTTAACATCTGTAACAGTTGTTACTTTCGCATCTTTAATATCATTAGCACATGCTTCACCAGTTGCTGATAACTGTGCTCCGATTTTTTTACCTTCTAAATCTTTAACAGTCTGGATAGAACTATCTTCAGAAACTAAAGCCACTTGTTTAGAATCATTATATTTATTTGACCATAACACATCCCAGTCATCATGCATTGTAAAACCTGAAATACCTAAATCAATTTGTTTTGCCATTAAGCTTGTTGAAATTGTATCAAATGACATCTGTTTAAATTCATAAGTATAATTTCCACCATTTTCATTCATGATATTAATAAGCTCTTTTGTCATATCAATATCAAATCCTTCCATTTCACCATCAGTATTTAATGATTCATAAGGTGCATAATCAGGAGAAATACCAATCAATAACTTTTGTTCATTTGAACCACTTTCTCCTCCACCACATGCTGTCATTGTTAATGCCATAGCGGCAACTAATAATCCTTTAAATAATTTTTTCATTTTCATTCCCTCTTCTTTCTTTTTTGATTTTATTTATTTTATAGCTTCTGTGATTTTAATCAATCATCGCCGTAAACTCATCCTCATCAAAATCAATTCCCCCTTTGTATAAAAAAACGTCTCTTAGTTGAACTAAGAGACGAAATCATCGCGGTACCACTCTTTTTGATATATCAAAGATATATCCACCTCTATCCTTAAAGCAGATTCACTCGATACCCTACTTCTTTCAAGCATCGTTCTCCAAAGTGCGGTTCATTTAAACGCCTATACTGATCTCACACCAACATCAGCTCGCTTGATATTTGTTTAAACTACTCTCTTTTTCATCGAATTTTTTTATATGCTTTTATTATATGCATTTGCATAAACATGTCAACACTTTTTTTACTTTTTATTTATATAAATCATTATATTTTGAATTTTACCATAAAAGCTATCATTATTTTATTATATTCACAAAAATCATTTTATTTTTTCATATAAAATAAAATTTGTGAACTTATATCATGAGCCTTTTGAATAGAGTCATCCATCAAACCAAGTTGGTATTGAATCTCATCTAATTGATTATTCAGTTCTTGAATTTCTTGTTTTTGTTCTTTGATTTGTTTAATCTTTTTTGACATTTTTTCTCTACGATCTAATACATATATAGCCAATAATAAACAAACAAATCCACCAATAATATATAAAACTATCATATCTTTCCTCATTTCATTACAGTTATATCTTCAAATGTTTTACGTTGTGGTCTTTCAATTTCCATATCACTATAACCTAAAGCGATAACACTAACAACAGATTGATTATCAGGAACCGCAAATATTTCCTTTATTTTCTGTTCATCACGAATACCCATAACCAACGTAGATAATCCTAATTCTGTCGCCTTCAACAAAAGGTTCATATTATGCATACCACAATCATAATATCCCCATCCATTGCCAAGTTCATTCGTTGGTGTACCATCTTTATTATAACCAGAGCGATTCAAAACAATCGTGGAAACGATTAAAACAGGAGCTTGACCAACATTTTCTTGATTGAATTCTGGCAAAGCATTCTTTACCTGCTGTAAAGCTTCTTTTGATTTAGCGATATAATAACGTGTCACCTGTGAGTTCTTCCATGAAGGCGCTAAAATCGCCGCTTCAATAACCTGACGAATCACCTCATCATCAACTTCTTTTGACAGATATTGTCTTCTTATACTTTTTCTTTTATTCAAAACTTCATCTAATTCCATGTTTTCATCACCTATCCTTATTATAATCTTGATAAATCCGATTTGCAAATAAAGTTACATAGCATCATCTATATATTGTACAGGAATGATTGCCATTGGAGCAATATCAGGAATTTCATCACCATCATCATGAAGAGCATAATTTCCATTCAATGTTAAATAGACTTGATCACCTTTAGATAACTGATAAGGCATAAAAACATCTTCTCCATAAACACTATCTAAACACAAGCATAGCTTTTCATCTTTTTGATAATCAGATGATGTTGATTCAGGCTTGAAAAATATCTGATTGTCATTTTTTTCAATGACTGTTGCTAAAACTCTTGAATAACCTTCTAATTTTGAAGAGTCAGTCACATCATTTTGTTGACTTGTCAGCCAATCTTGAGAAGTGATCTGAATAGATTCATACGGAAAAATAGCTTCTGCAACCTGATAGTCACTATCTAAATTAATTATATGAATTTTAACAGCACTATCACAATCTCCCGTTGTCAATACACGGCTTGCTGTAACAAGACTTATAATGCCAAGCATGTTCCCACCTACTTCAAAAGCTTCACTTGAAAAAATATCTACAAAATGTTCCTGATCAATCCAAATTGTCATAGACGAATAATCATCACTATAATCCATCTGATAATCTTCTCCCATTTTCATAAATTCTTCTGCAGCCTGTTCAATAAGCTGCTTATTTTGATTGATCAGTGCTTGTTTTTGTTCATCAGTTGCTTCTATAATCAGGTATTCACCATCTCGATAAATCTTTTCACCATATTGAGAATCAATCTTTAAAGATTGATCATTAGAGACATATGTCATAAAATCTTCATATTCCTCTTTTCCTAAAAACCAATCATAATAACCTGCAAAACGATATTCTGTTAGATTCGCCTGTTGAGATCCGTCTTGAGATTGACAACCTGTTATCAATATTAATAAACAACTTATAATCATTATAGAAATACCCTTTTTTATCATAATTCCTCACCCAAATCTATTATAACATAAAAAAAGAAACGATTTATCAAAACCGTTTCCTCCAATGACTTATTTATTTGCATCTACCATTAATTGACAAACCTTATTAGAAAATTCAACAGGATCATCAATACTAAATCCTTCAATTAATAAAGCCTGATCATATAACAATGATGCATAATCATTAATTTTATCTTTATCTTTTTCAAATAAAGATTGTAAAGCTGTAAAGATTGCATGATTTGGATTAATTTCTAAAATTCTTCCTGCTTTGATATTTTGTCCATCAGGCATTTGATTGAGAACTTTTTCCATTTCAAAAGAAACACCTTCGCTACTTACCAAACAAACAGGATGTGTTTTTAAACGTGAAGACACTTTGACATCTTGAACTTTATCTTTCAATGCATCTTTAAGAGTTGAGATTAAGTCTTTATTATCTTCACTGACTTTTTCTAACTCTTTCTTTTCTTCTTCACTATCAATATCTAAATCACCTTGATTGATATTTTTAAATGGTTTTTCTTTATAATCTCTTAACATCTGAATACAGAATTCATCTACATTATCAATCATATAAAGAATATCAAATCCTTTATCTTTCACCATTTCTACTGTTGGTAAATGATCAATCTTTTCATAGCTTTCGCCACTGGCAAAATAGATTTTTTTTTGACCATCTTTCATGTTTTCAACATATTCATTGAAAGTTATCATTTTCTTTTCATTGGCACTATAATATAACAATAAATCTTGTAATTTATCTTTTAACATACCATAGCTGTTATAAATACCGAATTTTAACTGTAATCCAAAGCTCTTAAAGAATTCTTCATATTTTTCACGGTCATTCTTTAACATTTTTTCAAGTTCACTTTGAATACGTTTTTCAATTTTATCAGCAATGATTTTCAATTGACGGTCATGTTGTAACATTTCACGAGAAATATTTAATGATAAATCCTGTGAATCTACTAAACCTTTCACAAATCTGAAATGTTCAGGAACAAGTTCACTGGCTTTATCCATAATAAAGACACCACGAGAATAAAGCTGTAAACCTTTTTCATAATCTTGTGAATAATAGTTCATTGGTGGCTTAGAAGGAATAAATAATAATGAATCATAAGAAATTGTTCCTTCTACACTGTTATGCATAACACATAATGGATCGCTAAAATCATTAAATTTATCTTTATAGAATTCATTATAATCTTCTTCTGTGATTTCCTTTTTAGGTCTTTTCCATAAAGGAACCATTGAATTTAATGTCTTATTTTCAATGACTTGTTCATATTCATCACTATCTTCTTTTTTCTTAGAAGTTGTCATATCCATCTTAATTGGGTAATGAACATAATCAGAATATTTTTTCACTAATCTTTGAATTTCATATTCATCTAAATATTGATCATAATTTTCATCATCAGTGTTATCTTTTAAATAGAGATTGATTCTTGTTCCATGATTTGGATAATCAATTTCATTGATTGTATATCCATCACTTGTATCAGATTCCCAGATATAAGCCTGTTCTTCTCCATACTTTTTAGAAATCACTTCCACCTTATGAGCAACCATAAATGCTGAATAGAATCCAACACCAAATTGTCCAATAATATCAACATCATCTTGTCCTTTTTCTAATGCCTGTTTAAATTCAAAAGAACCACTATTAGCAATTGTTCCTAAATGTTCTTCTAATTCATCTGCATTCATACCAATACCTTGATCAATAATAGATAACATACGATGATCTTTATTGATCACAATTTGAATAGATAAATCTTCTCTTGAAATACCATTTAAATTTTCAGTCAATGCTTTGTAATATAATTTATCTGAAGCATCACTGGCATTTGAAATCAATTCTCTTAAAAAAATCTCTTTATGTGTATAAATAGAGTTAATCATTAAATCTAATAATCTTTGTGATTCAGCTTTAAACTGTTTCTTTTCTGCCATATTTACATCTCCTTTTATTAGCACTCTATCTATTTTTGTGCTAATAGTATCTTACACCTATCCTTTAGCACTGTCAACCCAGATGTGCTAATTTTTCTTTTTTTATCCGTCTCATAAAAATAACTACATTGAATATTCTTTTTTAATATAATTTTTATCAAAAAAAAGAATGGTCAAGTCAACTTGCCATTCTTTGATTTTATTAATCTAAATCTTCACCATTAGATTTAAATGCTTTAGCAACCCAATAGAATGATTTTTTAGGAATACGTTTTAAATCTCTGATATCTTTGTTTGTTCTGTTAACATAAACAAATCCATAACGTTTATCCATATTACACATACTTGCTAAAATATCAATTGGTCCCCAAGTAATATATCCTAAACAAGGAACACCATCTTCAAACATTGCATTTTCCATTTCTTTAATATGATCTCTATGATAGTTGATACGATAATCATCTTCGATTGTTTTACCTGCTGCAAGCATTGCATCTACTTCTTCTTGAGTCATATCTTCACGCCATCCAATACCATTTTCAAGAACGAATACTGGTAAATCAGAACGTGTATGTAAATCATTTAATGTCCATCTAAATCCAATTGGGTCAATTTCCCATCCCCATTCATTAGCTTCACAATGAGGATTTTTAATCATATGTTCACCAACAACTTCATGATATGGTCTTTCTAAGTCAAATTCACCTTCAGTCACTGTATTAGAACGATAATAACTGAATGCAATATAATCAACAGTGTATTTTAATAATTCTTCATCGCCTTCTTCAAAATGAGGCATCCATCCTCTATTTTCAAGATAAGCTACTATATAATCTGGATATTTTCCTTTTGCAAAAACATCAACATGGAAACCATTCATATATTGATAAGCTTGCCATGCAAATAAGTTGTTTTTAGGTGTATTTGTGTATGGATAAATATTTGTAACAGCAGCCATACCACAGAATTTAGCATCTGGTTGTAATTCTCTTAATGCTTTAACAGCTTTACAATGTGCAATAAAGACATTATGGTTAACTTGATATAAATGTTTTGGTTCACTTACACCTTCAGGAATTTCTTCAGCATTAGAAACTCTTAACATTTGACCATGCAAATTTTGTTCATTGAAACTCATCCAATGTTTTACACGATCTCCAAATCTTTCAATACATACTCTTGCATATCTTTCAAAGCAATCTACAACATAACGAGATGCAAAACCATTATAATTTTTAACAAGATGGTAAGGCATATCAAAATGAACTAATGTAATCATTGGTTCAATACCAGCTGCCAATAACTTATCAATTAAATCACTATAGAACTTCACACCTTCTTCATTAACAGGTTCATCTAAAGTTCCATTAGGAATAATTCTTGACCAGCAAATAGAAAAACGATAGAAATTAAATCCCATTTCTTTCATTAATGCAATATCTTCATCATAACGATGATATTCATCAATCGCAACATTCCAATCTGAAAATTCAGGATTCATTGGTCTAACATCATAAATACAAACCCCTTTTCCTCCTTCATTTCTTGCTCCTTCAGTTTGGAATGATGATACAGAACCACCCCAATAAAAATCTTTTGGCATTTTCTTTTCCACTTATAAAGTCCTCCTTTTTCTCTTATATTCTCATTTTAAAAGATATTGACATATGAGTAAATATCTTTTCATAACTTTATAAATTAGTTTCATAATTATATAAAAAATGCATTGTCATATGAAACTTTGTTTCATAATTATTCGTATTTATATATTTTAGGCAGACGATATCCTATACGACTTAAAATTTCGTTAGAAATCGTATTTGTTTGCATCGCAATTGTTTCTACATTTTGACAAACCTGATTCTTACCTATAATAGTTACAACATCATTTTCCTGAATATTTTCAACATCTGTCACATCAATCATCATCTGATCCATGCAAATACGACCCACTATCGGTGCAAATTGTCCTCGAACAATCACTTTTCCACGATTAGATAAGGCTCTAGGTAATCCATCAGCATAACCAATAGGAACAGTGGCAATTTTCATGGGTTTTGATGCTATAAATGTTCTTCCATAACCAATAGAATCGCCTGATTGAATATCTCTGACTAAAATGATTTTTGATTTTAATGATAAAACAGGTTTTAAAGATAATTGACTTTGCTTAGGCAATGAAGAATCAACACCATATAATAAGATTCCCATTCGAACATAATCAAAACTATATGTTGAATAATTTAATAAACCATAACTGCTTAAAAGATGAACCTTTCCTATTGAATAATGCTCTTTTTTAAGATTTTGAATGAATGTCATGAATTCTTCAATTTGTTGATATGTATATTTTTGACTTTCCTTTGTCGTTTCATCACAGACACAAAGATGTGAAAAAAGACCTGTCACATGTAAATAATGAGATTGATAAATAGCTTTGACTTTTTTGATATCACTTTCTCCTAAACGGTGCATACCAGTATCAATAGCCACATGAACTTTCACATCTATTTTTTGCTTTTCTAAAAGCTTGGCATAATCTTCGCATATAACTGTCTGCGTCAAATCATAATCTCGTAATTCTTTAACATGACAAGGGTCGGTATATCCTAAAATCAAGATGTCACCCTTAATATGACTGTCTCTTAATTCAATGGCTTCTGCCAATGTCGCAACCGCAAAATGATGTATCCCCATTCGATTCAATTCTTTAGAAATACGAACAGCTCCATGTCCATAAGCATCCGCTTTGACAACAGCCATGAATTGTTCTGGACAAGAAAGCATTGTACAAATTTCTTTCACATTATGTCTTAAAGCTGATAAATCTATTTCTAACCAGCTTCTTTGACAATCAAACATGTTGTTTCTCATCAATATTCCCCTTTCTTTTTATAAGAACATTCATGATAAATCCAAAACAAAACGAAAATAAAACAACCATAAGAAATTGTATAAAATTATTCTCAATGAAAGCCATCTGTCCACTCCATTTACCTATCATTCTCACCACAACAATCATCCATGGATGTATGACATAGACCCATAATGATATATTTTTAAGACTGATATATCGACGACCTTGAAACGTTATTAAAAATGAAAATAATAAGTAGGAAACAACAGGTAAACTGAAATACATAGCATCATGTCTTAATGTATAAAAAGTATGTAAAATCAAAGATTCCCCTATCATCATACACAAACTCAGCAATAGTAAAATTATATGAAGATGATGCTTAAAATGATATTTCTGTCTCGCTATCTGAGCACCCAACATGATAAAGAGTGGCGCAAAGAAAAATCCATTTCGTGTATAATCCATATATTGAAACAGATATGTATAGAAATGATGAAAAATATCAATCTGACTGATCATACTCAAATAACCATCACCAAACACCCCTATAACATATAAACCTATGACTATAAACCATGCATAGTTAAAACAGTATTTGATTAACAATAAAACGATAATCAATCCAATGATGGTAGCTGGAAAATACCATAAATGATAAAATGGTCCATCAATAAATATATCTTTGATAATAGCTATCACAAGATGTTCCTGAGAAAAATAATGATTATAAATCATGAGTGGAATATAAATCACAATCGCAATTCCATACCATTTCAACAATGAAAAAATTGTCTTTTTTATATGTTCCTGTGTAGGATAGCCATCTTTAAAAAGAAAGAACGATGTCACCATAAAGAAAAATGGGACAGCCAACCTTCCAATGGTACGTGTGACAATCAATTCCATAGTTGGATTGATTTGTAAAAATGGATAAATATGAATAGCTATTACGAAAACAGCTGCAATGATTCGCCCTATATCAATACAAGGATAACCTTTTTTCATAAGCTTCTCCTCCATACTGTCACAATGAAACCATCCATGTTATTACCTGATACCTGATAAATATCATCATTTCGTAAAGCTATTGTTATCTGGTCTTTGATCATGGGTACATAAAAGATTTCAAATACTCTTTGTCCGACAACATAAACATAGGGATGATAAATGGAATAACATTTCAAAAAATCATGATATTCTTCTAAACAAAAGTGGTGATCGTTCATAATCAAGGAATGTGGAAATCCAACATAACGAAAATGCCATGCTTCACCACTGATTCCTGTCATCTTTTCTTTATCTTTTTGATATCTTTCTATAAAACCAAAATCACCACAAACATGACGAAACTTTTGACAAATGCCCTGTTCAGGAAAATCCGGACAAATCTCATCAATAACACCCTTATTAAGTGCCAAATCAATAGCCAAACCTGTTTCATGTTCACTATGATGAGCCTTTGCAACATATTTTTGTGTAAATTCCTGACCATGTTTTTTTAAAGATTCCTGATAAAGCTGTTTTTGTTCTAAAGCAGAGCGATAAGCACTGGCCACAATGATTTCATCTTGAATATGAAGATGATTTAAACATTGGTGAAGAAGTCTAGAAGCATCCATTTGTATTTGATGGACTGTATCTTGAAAGAAGCAAAGATTGATATGAGAAAAGGAAAATGGATAATGTTGATTGACAAGGATTAGTGAGCCCTGATGAATATCTTTTTTATAAAGTGTTTTGATTTGCATGCTGAATCCCCATTTCAATCAATTGTGTTAATAATGTCTGAAAAGATAAACCGTTTTTTTCCATCATCATAGGATATCGACTATGGGCTGTAAATCCTGGTATTGTATTGACTTCATTAAAAACAATATGATGATCCGGTGTCAAAAACATATCCACTCTTGCAAATATTTGGCATCCTAAAATGCGATAAATTTCTTTAGCCGTTTCTTGAATTTGAAACTCTAAAGAAGATGAAATACGTGCTGGAACATGAATTTGAGATGTTTTGAGTGTATATTTTTCTTGAAAGTTAAAGAAACCTGAGGACAATTCAATTTCATCAACACGTCCTGTTTTTAAAGTCTTGCATCCCATAACAGCACATCCTACTTCAAAGCCTTTGACTTCCTCTTCTATTAAAACACAATCATCATATTGGAACGCTTCAAAAACAGCCTGATCAAGATGATCAAAACTTTCTAAACGACACATACCTAGTGATGATCCAGATTTCACAGGTTTCACATAAACAGGTAACTGTAAACCCATGATATCTGGTTTCTTATTTGGATAATCCTGTTGATGCTGTAAATAAACACAGCCAGGCACTTCAATGCCATGTGCTTTCACTAATTCATGTGCACGATATTTATCCATACACAAAGCCGATGACAATACATCACATCCAACAAGTGGAATACCAGTGATTTGAATTAGTCCCTGTACACTTCCATCTTCTCCATTTTTACCATGTAAAATAGGAAAAATCGCATCGACTTTCACTTCTTCAACTTTTTGATTGCGTATTTCTAGTAAACATTTTTGATGCGGATTTAATGATATAGTAACAGGATTTAAATATTCATGATCCCACTTATCATCTTTAATCAAAGAGATATCCCCTTCAAAATGTTTCCACTCTCCTTTTTGATTAATACCAATCATGTAAACTTCAAACTTATGTAAATCAAGATGAGATAAAACAGAATAAGCTGACTCTAATGAAACACTATATTCTGTCGATTTCCCACCAAAAAGAATTGCCACTTTTTTCATCTTATTTCCCTCCATTAAAAAAAGCATTTTTATTTTGACAACTTCAGTTTATCAAAATAACAAATGCTCTTTTTTAATATTTCAATATAATCTTCTTATCATTCTATTAATAAAATCTTACAATTTTCTTACAATAAAGGGATCAAGACTTTAAAAATGATTTTTTCATCATAGCTTTCCACCTGAATCTGACCATGATGCTGTTCAATAATCGCTTTAGAAATAGAAAGTCCTAAACCTGCACCACCCGTATGAGAAGCACGTGAACTATCCAGTCGATAAAATTGTTCAAAGATATGATCAAGCTTTGCTTGAGGAATTGTATTTCCCTGATTTTCAAAAGTAAACTCATAACCTTTTTCACTTTGCAAAAGAGTTATATGAATGACTGTATTTTCAAAGCTATAATTCACTGCATTTTTTAAAAGGTTATCAAAAACTCTTTGCATTTTTTGAACATCACATTTCATTTCCAGTAAACGTGGAGCATCCAGTTCACATTGTAAGTTCTTATCCTTGAACATGGGTTTAAATTCATATATCAATTGTTCTAATAATCTCACGATATCAATACGCGAAAGCTCTAAAGCCTGTTGTGTCAGATTGAAACGTGTAATTTCAAAAAATTCATTAATTAAATCTTCTAATCTTTCTGCCTTATCCAAAGCAATCTCAACATAATGATCATGGGATTGTTGAGGAATATCTTTTTCATCTTTTAAAATTGTTAAATAACCAATCATAGAAGTTAAAGGCGTTTTTAAATCGTGGGCCAAATAAACAATCAAATCATTTTTCTTCTGTTCAGCCATTTTGGCAGCCTGTTCATTGAGTTCAATATCTGCTTTTGTCTGATTTAATAAATCATTGACATCTCTTAATTCATCATGTTCCAAATGAATCAGATGTAAATGACGATCATTAATATTTTGAACACCTTGAATCACATCTTCTAAATAAGCATAGGGTTTCCTTAATTCAAAAAAGACAATTACCAGATAACCAATAATTAATAAGATGGGCAAGAAAATAACAAGTCCATCCTGAATAAACAATAGAAAACGATACAAAGGATCTGATGCATACCATGTGATTTGTGACGCTAAATTCCAGGCAATCAAAATAATGACAAACAAAACACAGGTATAAATAATGGCGAATCCAATAATTCGTAACATTGCTTTTTTTAATAACTCATTTTTACTTTTCAATTTGATACCCCACTCCCCAAACCGTTTTAATAAATTTAGGTTTTTTTGTTGACTCCTTGAGTTTTTCTCTTAATCTGGCAATATGCGCCATGACTGTATTATTGTTATCAATGTATTTTTCTTTCCATACTGCTTCAAACAATTCTTCACTCGATACAACTTTGCCCTGCTTTGAACATAAATACCATAAAATTTCAAATTCAATAGGTGTCAAATCCAATAATTCATTATATAAATAACACTTATGTGTTTCTTTATTAATAACCAGCCCTCTAATATCATATTCTAAAATGTCTTGAGGCTGTGTCGTTGCATTATATCTTTTATAACGTCTCAGTTGTGTTTTCACTCGAGCCACAACTTCTAAAGGATTAAATGGTTTTGTAATATAGTCATCCGCACCTAATGTTAACCCCATAATTTTATCCATGTCTTCTACTTTAGCCGTTAACATAATAATTGGGAAAAAATAATGTTCTCTAATTTTCTGACAGATTTGAAAACCATCAATATCAGGTAACATCACATCTAAAACAGCGATATCAATTTCTTCTTTTTCAATGCACCTGATCGCATCCTGTCCATTATAAAATTTATAAACTTCAAACCCTTCATTACATAAATAAAATTCCAAAAGATCTGCAATTTCTTTTTCATCATCTACAACTAATATTTTATCTGCCATTTTAATCACCTATCTTTGATCATCTTCATTGTCCCATTGAAAATGATTTTTTCCTGCACCTATTTCAAAATGATATTTCACAATACCTAAATCTAATTTTGTATAAAAACCTATTCCTCTTTTCACTTTCACTTTTCCATTTTCAAAAGCAAACTTAAATTTCTGTTGATTCATAGCAGTTGGGGCCAATAATGCATAACGAACGCCTTCATAAAACCATTGTGGAAGATTTTCCTCTGTTTCTATAACATCTTTCATATCTTTGCTTCGTCTAGCCACTCCTTGATTTTCACCATAACCAATTGAAATCACAGCCACTATTTTCTCATCAGAATCAAAATGAAGCACTTCTGGAATTTTTTTATAAGTTAAAGCAACCCAACATGTATTTAAACCAAGATGTTGTGCTAATAAAACAAGATGCTCTCCATAATAGCCACATTTTTCCTGTAAATCAGGACTATTCTTCTTACCTATTAAAGCAATATAATGTTGAACACCCTTAAACTTACCATAATGAGCCAGCTGACTTTGAAAAGCACGCGGTTCATTGAGAATCAACTGAATGTTCAAATCACCCTCCTGATTACATTTTTCAATTTGTTTTTCTAATATTTGTGTTTTTTCATCATCAATGGGTTTATCTAAATATTGACGAACACTATGTCGTTTTTCTACTGCTTCTTTGATATCCATTATGAATCTCCTTTCATCCATTCATCAATACTGATTCTATTCTAACACAAAGCATCATAAAATACTTCAAAAATATAACAAACATCATTTTTCATAATAAGAGTAAAAATCATCACTTCTATGAAACAAAGTTTCATGGTATACTAGGATTGGTGATAAAAATGAGTATAATGACACAATTAGAATTTGAACTGGAATTCTCTCAATCAGAAAAACAAATTGCAAAATACATTTTAAATCATGGTGAAGAAGTTTTAAGTATGTCAGTCAAAGAACTGGCAAAAGAAACATATACTTCTCCTGCGACCATTGTCAGACTCTGTAAAAAAATAGGTTTAGAAGGTTATAATGATTTTAAAATCAAATATTCTGCTGAATTACAATATGATTTACATCATACGGATCGTATTGATGTCAATTTTCCTTTTTCTAAAGATGACAGTTATCCTATGATTTGTCATAAGTTATCTTCTCTTTATCAGGAAGTCATTGCAGATACAATTAAACTTATTGATTTTACTGAATTAAATAAGATTGTTGATTTATTATATCCCCATCAGCATATTGATATTTATGGTTCTGGTAATTCCTTATTAGCAGCTATGAGTTTTCAACATAAGATGATGCGTATTTCCAGAGATGTCAATTTAAGAATTTTACATGGTGAACAGGTCTTTATGTCCTATAATTCCAATTCCTCACGTATTGCGATGATTATTTCTTATTCAGGAGAAACCAATGAAAATATTCAGATTGCTCAAACCTTAAAAGAAAACAATACACCCATCATTGTTTTAACATCGGTTGGTGATAACCGTTTATCTCATTATGCAGATTATATTTTAAATATTGGTTCTAGAGAAAAGATTTTTACGAAAATAGCTCCTTTTGCTTCACAGATTTCTATTGAATATCTCTTTAATGTCATTTTCTCTTGTATTTTTCAAAAAGACTATGAACAGAATATTCAAAATAAAATTAGTTATGATAAAAAGAATGATTTTCGTCATCCCTTATCTAGTCCAGTGAGTGATGAAATAAAGTAATTTCATAATATGAAAAAAAGCATGTTTCAATACTTTTTTTGTTATGATTGAAAAAAACAAAAGTTATGGAGGGTGAATCAATGAAATCTTTACAAATGAAATATAATGGATTACAAATTCTTTTCTGGTTATCCTATTTAGCTATTTATGGTTATGTGGCTATATTTTTACAATACCGTGGTTTATCCAATACGGATATTGGGATAGTGACAGGTGGTGGAGCTATTTTGTCCATCTTTTTATCTCCATTTATCTCATCCCTTTTATCACGCATCAAAGGTTTATCTATTAACAAACTGATTTTCACCCTATACCTGATCATGATTGTCATCTTTACTGTCTTAACAATCATCACTTCACCTATTTTTCTCATTATGATTTTATATGTTTTCCTATTAAGTCTGATTGCTGCAATGGTTCCTCTATTTTCTACAATATGTATGAATTACTTAAAAGATGGTCAATATATCAATTTTGGTTTAGCTAGAGGACTAGGCTCTATCTCTTATGCTGCGGGAGCTATTATTGTTGGTCAGCTGATTGATTTTTTTAATCCAACAGTCATTGCATTTGTCTATGCAATTGCCAGTATCGCTTTATTAATTCTTCTTTATACAATGCCACCCTATCAAATTCAAGAAGAAACAACGACAAAAAATCAGGAAAATATATTCTCTGTTATTAAAAAATATCGTATATTTTTCTTCATTCTTGTAGCTTTTACATTCATGTATGCTGCTTCAACAGCCTTATCAACTTATTTAATTAATATTGTTAAAAATCTTGGTGGAAACACTTCATTATATGGAATTGCTGTCTTTTGTATGGCTGCCAGTGAAATGCCAATTATGTCCATCACTTATCGTTTATTAAAAAAATACCGTTCTGAAACATTACTTTTAGCGAGTGCTTTCTTCTATGTTTTGCGTAATTTGACAATCTGTTTAGCACCTCATTTGATTGTCTTATTGATAGGTATGATGTTCCAGGGATTATCTTTTGGACTCTTTACTGCAACCATCACTTATTATGTCAATGATCATCTTGATGAAAGTGATCAAATGATGGGACAAACAATGATTGCGATGATGTCAACAGGATTAGGATCATCAATAGGAAATATCTTTGGTGGTATATTACAAGATAGTTTAGGTTTAAATAGTATGCTTATCTTTGTATGTGGATTGACTTTGATTGGATGCTTCATTATGTTTATGACATTGAAAAATAAAGTTGGTTTAGGACATCGTCCTTTAATCAAGTCTACGAAAAACAGCTAATGATTTGATTTCATTAGCTGTTTATTTTATATTTGATAATCTTTCAAATAATTCTAAGAATTCTTTTTCAACATCATGGTGATGTCTTTCTGCAAAACATGGTTGACTTTTTAATAAACAAGTCGGCTTTGATTGATACTCCATCAATGTATATAGTTCATAAGCTAACATATCATCATCTATCCTTTTGATTTTTAAAAGGTCTTCGTCTTTTAATTCTGAAAGTTTATACTTTTCAAAAATAACTTTCATCCATTGACTTTCAATATCCTCATAAAGCTTTAAATGCTGTTTAACTGGTCTAATAATATCTGATATATAAGCTTCACTGGCATCATGTAATAAACAGGCCAGTGATAGACGAGAATCCTGATATCGAAGAAATGCTTCTTGAGCACAGTTAAGGCTATGTTGTGCTACAGAATAAAACATTTTTAAATGACCGCCACCACGACATAATAAGCTTAATGCATGCGCAATGTCTTTGATATCTATATCATCTTTTGTAAATGCAAGAGGATTAATTTTTTTACCTGTATATGTATGCATATATGAATTCATAGAACCACCTCTAAAAAGACTGATATTTGTCTTCCCTTATCAAAAAATCTTCTTTGAAAAGCAAACCATCATCAAAATAATTGTTGACAAATTGATTTTTTAACATATCACTTTCACCTTCTTTAAAAACCATTGCTTTGCGTATCCTATTATATATGACATAGTATGAAGTCGCAATAGAAACAAAAAGTGATGAGAAATTCTCATCACTTACCAGATTAGATTAATAATTTTCAGTCATTCTTTCGAAATATGCTTTTGGATAACCGCATGTTGGGCATCTTTCAGGAGCTTCTTCTCCTTCATAAATGAAACCACATTGTCTACATTTCCATCCTTTTGGAGCATCTCCTTTGAATGTTTTTCCTTCTTTATAATTTTTTAATAATCTTAAATAGCGTGCTTCATGTGATCTTTCAACTTTACCGACATTTTCAAACTTAATAGCTAATTCTTCAAAACCTTCTTCTCTTGCTTCTTGAGCCATACGTTTGTACATATCAGTCCATTCTTCATTTTCTCCAGCAGCAGCATCTTCTAAGTTTTGATCAGTTGAACCAATACCATGGAATTCCGCAAACCACATTTTTGCATGTTGTTTTTCCTGGTTAGCTGTTTCTTCAAAAATAGCAGCAATTTGTTCTAAACCTTCTTTTCTTGCCATTTCAGCAAAATAAGTATATTTATTTCTTGCTTGAGATTCACCTGCAAAAGCTTCCATTAAATTCTTTTCAGTTTTTGTTCCAGCATATTTAGATTTCTTTTCTTCTTCAACTTTTTCAAATTGACTTGCTGGAGCTTTACAGATTGGACATTGTTCTGGAGCTGTTTCTCCTTCATGAACATATCCACAAATTTTACAAATCCATTTTGACATTTTCTTTTTCCTCCTTGTTCATCTATCTTCATTATACACCTTAAAAATAATAAATCAAGGACTTTTTTAATAATAGTAATTATTATTAATAATATTATACATTGCTTTTAAGAAGATAACCATGTATAATGTGAAATGAAAAAAAGAATATCGTCAGTAGTGACTTTTATCAAGCACTAACTTTTCTTTTTTAAACTTATGAAAACGTCGTATTCTATGATAGAAATGACAGTGGAGGTACAAATGAATAAACAAAAAACTAAGAATCTTGCATTCATGTCGCTTTTTATTGCCATTGAAATTTTAATGGTTATGGTTCCTTTTCTAGGTTTTATTCCTATTGGTCCATTACGTGCCACAACTTTGCATATTCCTGTTATTATTGCAGGGATTGTCTTAGGGAAAAATAAAGGTGCTCAAGTTGGTCTGGTTTTTGGCTTATCAAGTCTATTTATAAATACAATTCAGCCAACCATTACATCTTTTGTTTTCTCACCATTTATAAGTGGTTCATTTTGGAGTTTAGTGATTGCGATCATTCCTAGGGTCTGTATTGGATATGTTGCCGGAATGATTTATGAAGAATGGAAAAAACATCCTATATTAGCAATGAGTCTAGGTTCTTTTTTAGGTGCAATGACAAATACAATTCTTGTATTGGGTGGTATTTATCTTTTCTTTGGAAATCAATATGCTTCAGCTTTAGGCATGACATTTTCAAAATTGATGCCCTATCTTCTCACAATCATTGCGACAACTGGTTTATTAGAAGCTATTGTTGGAACAATTATTTCTGTTATTGTTTCACGTATTTTAATTCAAATTAAGAAATAAGGTGAAAAAATGTCAAAAAAAATAATTATTGGTATTACAGGAAGTGTTGCGGCTTTTAAAAGCATACAGCTCATTAGTGATTTAGTGAAACAGGGATATCAGATTGAAGTCATGATGAGTGAAAGTGCTACACGTTTTGTGACTCCTGTTTGTATTCAGTCGCTGACAAAACGTAAAGTCTATGTGGATACATTTGATGATGAAAATCCAGCTATCATTACTCACGTAGATATTGTCAAAGATGCTGACTTATTTATGGTTGTCCCTGCCAGTGCTCATACGATTGCAAAACTGGCATACGGTATGGCTGATAATATGCTAACAAGTGCTTTTTTAGCTGCCACATGTCCAAAACTCATTGCGCCTGCAATGAATGTTCATATGTATGAAAATCCAATCACACAAAAGAACATGCAGTTATTAAAAGAAACAGGTGTTGTTTTTGTAGAACCTATCTCAGGATTATTAGCCTGTGGTGATACAGGAAATGGAAAACTGGCAGATGAAGACACTTTATTAGAAATGATTGATTATATGTTAGCACCAAAAACACTTTCAGGTAAAAACATATTAATCAGTGCTGGACCTACACAGGAAAGTCTGGATCCTGTTCGTTTTATTACCAATCACTCAAGTGGTAAAATGGGCTATGCGCTTGCGAAAGCTGCTTTCCAATTAGGGGCCAATGTCACGCTTGTCAGTGGACCTACGCATCTCAAAAAGCCACATGGAGTCAATGTTATTGATGTGATCAGTGCAAACGATATGTATCATCAAATCATTCAGCGTGTTAAAGAATATGATTATATGATTATGTCTGCTGCTGTGGGTGACTATGCCTGCAATGAAATAGCTGACGAGAAAATCAAAAAGCATACTGATACACTCACATTGGAACTTCATAAAAACAAAGATATATTATTAGAAATTGGGAAAAGACGTTTAGCATCTCAGGTGATTTGTGGTTTTGCGATGGAAACAAGTCATCTTATTGAAAATGCTCAAATGAAGCTACAAAAGAAAAACTGCGATATGATTGTGGCTAATCATTTAAAAACAGATGGCGCAGGTTTTCAAGGAGATACCAATGTCGTCAGTATTTTAACACAGCAAGATGTCACAGATTATCAAAAGATGTCTAAACAGGAATTAGCTTACATTATCTTAAATCAAATGAAAAAGCTGGAGGAAGAAAAATGTTAATTGTTATTGATATTGGAAATACAAATATTACAATGGGAATCTATCATCAAGATCAGTTAATTGGAACTTATCGTTTAACAACAAAATTCCAAAGAACATCTGATGAATATGGATTTATGTTATTATCTTTTTTGAGCGCTTCTTCAATATCTGCTGATGATATTCAAGATATTATTATTAGTAGTGTTGTACCAAAAATCAACTATTCATTTACTAACTGTATCAAAAAATATTTACATAAAAATCCTATCTTTATTGGCCCAGGTGTCAAAACTGGTATTGATATTCGTATTGATAATCCTTCAACTTTAGGTGCTGACCGTCTGGTTGATGCCGCTGGTGCTTATTATACTTATGGTGGTCCTTGCCTCGTTATTGATTTTGGGACTGCTACAACTTATGATGTTGTGAGTGAAAAAGGAGAGTTTTTAGGTGGAGCAACTGCTCCAGGAATAGGCATTTGTGCAAATGCATTGTCTTCTCAGGCAGCTAAACTTCCTGAAATTGAAATTCAAAAACCAGAACGAGTGATTGCTAAAAATACTATCAAAAGTATGCAGGCTGGTGTCTTCTTTGGATATATCGGACAAACGGAATATTTGATTAAACAAATCAAAAAAGAATATCAGCAAGATATGAAAGTCATTTCAACTGGTGGTTTAGGAAGAATGATTGCTAAAGAAACAGATTTCATTGATATTTATGATGCTGATCTTACATTTAAAGGTCTTAAAATCATTTATGATAAAACAAAAAAGAATTTATATGAAAAACAAGGTTTATAATGAACCTTGTTTTTCTTCTATATATATCATTTTAATCAATTGAGCTATAACATATTGTTTATCAAATAATGTCATCAATCTTTCATTTCCAATTTTATCATGTTCAGGATAAAGCAGAAAATGTAGAATGATGCCTACAATTCCTTTATTATTCATATGTTTAAGAATGTGCAAATCACCATTTAATAAAACAGAAAAATCTTTTTGCAGATATTCTTGAAAATCTTGCAGTAAATCATGAACGAATATGTCAAACTGATAAACATAACTCTCATCACGTCCTAAAATTTCACAGATCCAATCGAGTAAAATATATAAATAATCTTCTTTTTGTAAAGGCTCTTGGAAATGTGCCTCTAGAAACTGCTGATAAAGATGATCTTGACTACTACTTTTTGTATATTGACGTATATATCTTTCTGTCAATAAAATATTTTGATAAGTTTTTTCAAATAAGACAGTTTGAAATGGTAAAAATGTATATTTATGACCAACATACTTGTTCATTGCTTTTTGACCCTGCTGATATCCTAAACGTAGTGAACGTTGAATAGATTCTTTAGAAAAATCCATAAATCCACTGAGTTCAACAGTTGGATACGTATAATGAATATGAGGACGATGCAAATAATGGGAATGCTTAACAGGATAACTCATATCAATGACTAATACTTCATCTGCTCCCATAGCTAAAGCTAAATCAATGGGAACATTATCATAATACCCTCCATCAATATACGCCTGATCTTGAAAGCGATGAATAGGAAACAATGGAAAACAAGAGGCACTGGCTAATAAATAATCATAAATATGTTGACGTGGCATTTCTTCTTTTGTTATATACAAGGGTTTGAGTGATGGAAATTGTACTGTACATAATCCAAAATCAATTGATGATTGAAGAAGTTTATCTTCATTTAATAACTGGCGTATCAAATGTTTTAAAGGTGTAATATCAGCACCTTTTTCTTTCATATAATTCTTAAAAAATGAAATAACCAGATGTGATTGATCAAGCATATGATCAAAATCAAAACTCAAATCTGGTAAGCCCCCTTCAAAAACATCTTTTTCTTCAATATTTTCCCATAAATGCAAGAGAACATCTATATCCTTTTGCGCTAACAAACAGGCATTTAAAGCTCCTATAGATGTTCCCGTTACTATCTGATAATCCATTTGCGCTTCATGAATAGCTTTTATAAACCCAGCTTCATAAGCACCCTTGGCTCCTCCTCCAGCGAAAACAATTGCTTTTTTCAAAATTAATCTCCCCTTTTGCTCTCTTTTATCATATGAGAGAACTGTTCTAAATAGACATCAAATTCCTGAAAATCTGTTAAATGATATTCCCAGTTAGGAGAACCAATTTTCCCTGGTACATTAAAGCGACAAGATGTATCTTTGCCCATCAAATCCCAAAATGGAATAATAACTTCTTTGGCATCTAAATCTAAACAATAATTTAAGATTTTCTGATACATATGTTTTTGTGAATAATCTTGTAATAGTTCTTCTAATTTTTTATATTCATCTTCATCTAAAGTATTGAGCCATCCAACTAAAGTATCATTATCATGTGTTCCACTATAAACAACAACTTTTGAAAAATCAAAATCATAGGCATAATGGAACTGAAAAACATACATTCCTTTAAGATGATAGTAATCTCTTAATTGATAAACTTCATCACGCAAATCACCCAAATCTTCAGCTAAAATAGACAAATGATCAATTGATGAATACAGAGTATCAAATAAATCATAACTTGGTCCTTCAACCCACTCCCCGATAACAGCAGTTGGTTCACTCGCTGGAATTTTCCAATACGTATCAAATCCCCTGAAATGATCAATTCTGACACGATCATACATTTGTTGACTCGCTTTCATACGCTCAACCCAAAAAGCATAATGATGTTGTTTTAAATAATCCCAATTATAAATAGGATTTCCCCAACGTTGTCCAAATTTACTAAAATAATCAGGAGGTACACCTGCTACAAATGAAGGTGTTCCATCTTCTTCTAGTAAAAAGCATTCTCTATTTTGCCAGACATCTGCCGAATCTAATCCTACATAAATAGGCATATCTCCAATAATTTCAATATTTTTTTGGTGCGCATAATCTCTGAGTTGTTGCCACTGTAAGAAAAAGAAATACTGTAAGAAAATTTGATAATCAATATCCTTAGTAAACGGCAATAATGAAAAAGATTGATCATATTGATAATTTTTATATTCTTCTGGCCATTCAACCCATGAACGTTCATGATGATGTGATTTAAAAACTCTAAAAATAGCATAAGAATAAAGCCATGACTTATTTTTTTCAACAAATTTCTGATATTGCTGATCACCGTGAAAACGTGAAAATGCCAAACGATAATATGCTTGTTTTTGTTTTCTTACCTTTGCATAATCTACATATAAACTCTGTTGATTATCAATGTGAACTTCATCAGGATATAATAACCCTGCTTCAATAAAAGCTTCGATATCTAAATAAATTTCATCACCAGCATGACTTGATAAAGGCTGATATGGGGAATGACCATATCCTAATGGATTTAATGGCAGTATCTGCCAAATTTCAAGATGTGCTGCGGCTATTTTATCAATAAATTGATATGCATTTTGACCAAAATCTCCTACTCCATATACACTAGGCAATGCTGAAATAGGAAATAATATACCTGTTTTCTTCATAACTCTTCACCTAATAACCTATATTTTCCTCAATAATAATGACATGAATACGATTTTTTTGTCCCTGATAAGCAAGTTTAACGTAACTGCTGCAAATACGTTCGTCACTTAAACAATCCTGACATTGTCCTAACTTTGTACAAGGTGTATGCTTATGCAATCGTAAAGCATTAGCTGGTGCACTATATTGACGTATATGTTCAATCGCTTCCTGTTCATTCGCACAGATTTTATTTATTCCAGCAATAACATAAACATCTTTAGGACCAAAGATCATTGCTGCTACACGATTCCCTGTACCATCTATATTATATAAACATCCATCCATTGTCAAAGCATTAGTTCCTGTAATAAATATATCTGCCAATAGCCCTTCTCTTAAACGTTCTTTCACTTGTTCTTGAGATAATCCCATTTCATAACGATCTATAAACTGTACATCACTTTCCCTTATCAAATCAATAATTCCTAATTGTGATAATGTGACACTTCCTCCTACAGCAACTTTCTTTTGATCCTTTAAAACAGTTCTTAAATATTGTTTTAATTCATTTTCATCCTTGACAATCATACATGACATCTGATTTTTTTCAAAAGCCTTTATTAACTGATTTTCTTTCATACGTAATAATGTTTGATAATTTTCTTCCATTTTTTATCCTCCTATAATAGCAATTGTCCTAACTGATAGATAACAAACGCAACCAGATATGCCATTCCGGTTTGAAACATGACTGTTAAAATTGCCTGAGGCCATGAACGTAATTCACGTTTTGTTGCAGCAAAAGCAGCAACACAAGGCATATATAAAACGGTAAAAACTAAAAATGTAAAAGAACTTAATGGTGTAAAAATGCCAATTAATGCTTGATTTAA
The DNA here is from genome assembly GCF_964238065.1 of Clostridium sp. AUH-JLR23. Lineage (NCBI taxonomy): Bacteria > Bacillati > Bacillota > Clostridia > Eubacteriales > Clostridiaceae > Clostridium > Clostridium sp. AUH-JLR23. The sequence goes on along the minus strand of NZ_CAXSKY010000001.1, from coordinate 114,604 downwards.
AGCTGCTGTTGAAGAAGATTGTGTTAAAACAGTTAAAGTAGAAACAACTGACTCTTTTGCAGTAATACCTGTCATTAAAGCTGTTGAAGCACGCCAATCATTAAAACCAAGTGGTGCAAAAATAGGTGATACAAATGAACCGATTGCAGCTAAAATACTTTGCGAACTGTCTGTGACAAAATCAAAAGTAAAACTAAAACTTTGTAAAAACCATATCACAATAGAAGCCATAAAAATGATAGTAAAGGCTTTATGGATAAAATCCTTTGCTTTATCTAAAACATTTAAATAGACATTTTTTAAAGTTGGAATACGATAAGCTGGAAGCTCCAATACAAATGGAACAGGTTCACCAATAAATATCGTATTTTTCAATAATAAAGCAGAAATAATAGCGACTAAAATTCCAATACAGTAAATGCTTATCATGACTATTGCTGCTTTATGAGGAAAGAAAGCCGCAATAATCATTCCATAAATAGGCAGTTTCGCACTACAAGACATAAATGGCGTTAAAATAATTGTCATCTTACGATCTCGATCACTGGATAAGGTACGTGTTGCCATAATAGCTGGAACACTGCATCCAAAACCAATTAACATAGGTACAAAAGAACGTCCTGATAATCCTATTTTTCTCAACGCCTTATCCATGACAAATGCAACACGTGCCATATAACCGCTATCTTCCAGCATTGATAAAAAGAAAAACAAAATCACAATCACTGGTAGAAATGATAATACGCTTCCAACACCTGCCAAAATACCATCTCCAACTAAAGAACGTAACCAAAAAGCAACATCATATTGTTCTAGAAGGCGAATGATCATATTTGAAAATTCTCCAATAATAGAATCCATTAAATCTTGTAATGGTGCTCCAATAAGTGAAAATGTCAAATAAAAGATCAACAACATAATAAGAATAAAAATAGGAATTCCTAAATATTTATGTGTCAATAAACGATCAATTTTCTCAGAACGAATTTGTTCTTTTGTTTCACTTTCTATAAAAACAGTTTGCTTACATACATCTTCAATAAAAGAATAACGCATATCAACAAGTGCTGCCTCACGGTCTGTTCCTGCTTCTTCTTCCATCTTCTGTAAAATATGCTCAATAATATGACGATCTCCCTGATCAATATGCAATTGATCAAACATCTCATCATCACCTTCGATAATCTTTGTCACACAATAACGTAAAGGCAACTGTAAAGATTGTGCACTCTGTTCAACGATATGTGATATAGAATGAATAGCTTTATGCACAACACCATGACAAATATCAATATGTTGTGATGGCTTATCTAAATTATTTTCAATAGCCGTTATAACATCTTCAATACCTTCATTTTTACTTGCTGAAATAGGAACAATATCCATTTCTAAACGTTCCTTTAAGCCATCAATATCAATGCTATTACCACTCGTAATCACTTCATCCATCATATTTAAAACCAGAATCATAGGAATATTTAATTCTAATAATTGAGTTGTTAAATAAAGATTTCGTTCCATATTCGTTGCATCAATAATGTTAATAATTAAACATGGTTTTTCTTCCAATAAATAACGAATAGAAACGATTTCTTCAGCTGTATAAGGTGATAATGAATAAATACCAGGTAAATCTATTAATTCTAATTCATCTTTATGTTTTTTTATGAATCCTGTTTTTTGTTCAACAGTAACGCCAGGAAAATTCCCAACATGCTGAGAAGAACCAGTCAAAGCATTAAATAATGTTGTCTTCCCACAATTTTGATTACCAATTAAAGCAATTTTTTTACTCATCATCAACCACCCTCACTTCAATCAAGGCAGCATCCTCTTTCCTCAAAGTCAAAACATAGCTTCTTAAATAAACTTCTATTGGATCCCCCATAGGTGCCACTTTCCTGATTTTCACTAATGTATGGGGTGTTAAACCCATTTCTAATAAGCGTCTTCTCAAAAGTCCTTTACCATTAACAGATACAATCTGTACCAATGTTTGAGGACTCATCTGATCTAATGTCATACTCTCACCTCACCTACCTACCCATTATAACGCATTTTTTAAACAATGAAAATATTATCTTTTTCAATATCATTGACATGCTTCAAACAAGCAGTAAAATAATATTGAGGTGAAAACATGAAAAAATTATTAATTGTTGTTGATTTTCAAAATGACTTTGTGACTGGTAGTTTAGGATTTGATGAAGCTCCTCAACTAGAAAATCATATTGTCCATTTAATTCAGACATTCCAACAAAATCATGATGATATTATCTATACAATGGATACACATCAAACAAATTATCTACAGACTTATGAAGGATTGCATCTTCCTATTGCCCATTGTATAGAAAATACACCAGGATGGCAGTTATATGGAAAAGTGAAAGAATTATTAAGTGACTGTACCTGCTATAAGAAAGAAACATTTCCATCTTTAGAAATGGCTAATGATTTAAAAAATAAAGAATATGAAAGTGTTACTTTAGTTGGACTTGTTTCTCATATTTGTGTTTTATCGAATGCGATCATGGTCAAATCCGCTTTACCTGACACGCCCGTACGTGTAGATTTAAAAGGTTGTGCCAGCAGTGATCAAATCACTCATCAAAAAAGTATTGACGTTATGAAGTCTTTACAAATAGAAATAATTGAATAGTAAAAACCACGCCATGAATTGAACTTTTAGAGTTCATTCAAAGGACGTGGTTTTTTACATTTATAATAGACTTGTTTCAATATAAACACTCTTTAATAAAACATATCTTCATCATCAAATAAATTTTGTGAATTTAATTTTTTCTTTTGCATATATTGAACATAATCATGTTCTAGGATATCTTTACCTAAAAGATTGACATTCATAGGATTATCCATATTAAACTCATAAACATATGCTTGATCTTTAACTTTTCCATCATTATCTAAAATATCCATATAAATTTTATTATATTCATTATTTTGACAATCTTCACCAAAATAGCTTTCTAACTCATCAAGATGAGCTAAAGTCTGATCATTAACATCATAAACTTCACCAAAAATCATATCCTGACCTTCACATAAATAAGCAGGATAAATTTTACCAATAATTGTCATTAAACTACCTTTTATATAACCATGACCACAATATGTTGCTTGATCTTTTAAATAAATGTCATAATTATACATACCTTGTCTTAAAGTTCCATATACAAATACTTTTGCCATTAATGTGTCGCTCCACCTGTTACTTTTAAATCTTCTTTAGTATCTACAATAGCTTCAATAGCTGCGCATAAACCTTCTACTATAGTTGATAAACTCATGCTTGCAGTGTTTGCTCTTTCAATAACTTGTTCTGGTAAAAATGGAATATGTATAAATCCACTTCTTTTCCCTGGATATTTCGTTTCAATTATGTGTCTAACTCCATATAACACATGATTGCATACAAATGTCCCTGCCGTATTAGATACTGCAGCTGGTATATTCTTTTCACAAATTCGTGCAACCATGGCCTTTATTGGTAAATTAGAAAAATAAGCTGCAGGTCCATCTTCAAAAACAGGTTCATCAATAATCTGTTGCCCAGCATTATCAGGAATACGGCAATCATCAATATTAATTCCAATTCTTTCAACAGTGATAGCTGTACGTCCTCCAGCCTGGCCAATAGATAAAACAACATCTGGATCATATTTAGCAATTGCTTCATCAATGACCTTTAAAGATTGATGACAAATGGTTGGAATTTCTAATTTTATAATCTGAGCTCCTGCAATTTCATCAGGCAATAATTTTACAGATTCAATCGCGGGATTAATTTTATCTCCACCAAATGGGTCAAAACCAGTCACTAAAATTTTCATCTTTTATACCTCCTAAAATGCTAAGACAAGCATTAATACAATATGAATAACAATCATGATCATAGCCATTGGAAGCTGTGATTTAATAACAGCCCATTTTTGATCTTTTGTTTCTAAAACGGCACAAGGAACAATATTGAAGTTTGCTGCCATTGGCGTTAATAGTGTACCACAATATCCAGCTGTCATACCTAAAGCAGCTACAATTGATGGATCTCCACCTTGATTAATAACAAATGGAATCCCAATACCAATGGTAATAACGGTAAATGCCGCAAAAGCATTACCCATAATCATTGTAAAGATAACCATACCTAAAACATAAACAATAACACCAATCACAATATTACCAGATGGGATAACACTTGAAATAATGTTTGAAATAACATCTCCAACACCTGCTTCATTAAAAACACTTCCTAAAGCTCCTAACAACTGTGGTAATAAACAAGAAGCTCCTACTTGCATTAATAAACGTGATGTATCACTACGTGTTTCAGATAATTTTGGTTTACAAATGATCATCGCTAAAACAAGTGCTACAAGACATGCAATTCCTGTCATAACGGCACCATCTAATGCAGTTGGATTTCCTGCACTGCTACCAAATGAAAATAATTGTAAAGTAAAGAAATTACTTAATTTCAAGAAAAATGTCTGTGCTGTTTCAGCATTATATTGAATTAATGATAAAATTAAAGCCATAACCCCAATAGAAACAGCAGGAATAAAGATTTTATTTCCTAATTTTTCACTCGCTTGTTGACGGAATTCATGAGTTGATTCTGTAAATTCACCCATTTTCACCTGATTTGTTGCTGTTAAGCATCCCATAACAACAAGCATAGCTCCAATTAAAACATTAGGAAGTAATTTTCCTAACATAAAAATGACACCTAATAAAGCCCAGAATAATGTTGTTCCTACTTTTGCTTCTTTATTACGTGTTGCACGATAAGCAGTATCAAAACTTACAAATGCACATAAAACATAGAAGAATTCAGGAAGATAGATTGTTAAAAAGTCTAACATTATTTATTTCCTCCCTTCTTGATTTTTCTGTCATATAAAAAGACTTGAACAAATGTTAATGCTACAGAAATAACCGCAATATATATAGAAGCCGTTGCAATGGATGCAAGAGTCACTTCTGTAAATCCTGCTTCAGCCATTGTTCCATACATCAAAACAACACCACTGGCAGCTGGGAAACAGTTTTGTGCAAAGAAGTTTCCATAGTTTTCTACTGCAGAAGATAATCCTTTTAATGATTCTTCTTCTTTTTCATCTAACTCTCCACCTTTAACTTTTTCACCTGCTGCTTGAGCCATTGGATAAATTAATGGTCTTACAAACTGTACAACCCCACCAATTCTAATATTTAATGCAGAAGCAATAGTACGAATAACAGAGTAAATCGCTAAGACTTTTCCAGCCGATGCATTTTTTATTTTACCAATTAAATATGCAGCTCTTTCTTTTAAACCATATCTTTCGATAATCGCAATAACTGGGAAAATAATTAAGAAAATTGACATTAAACGATTAGAAACAAAAGAACTTCCTAAGATTTCTAATATTTCAATAAAACTCATTCCAGAAACTAAACCAGTCACAATTCCTGAAATAATAACAGTCGCTAAAACATCTAATTTTAAGGCAAATCCTACAACGATGATAACGATTCCAATCAGTGTTATATACTCCACAAATACACTCCCTTTCAAAATATTAACAGAAATATTATATATGATTTTTCTATTTCTTGCAACTCAATGTCCTTTTCACTAAAATTGTTCATTACCATTTTATACCAATATAACAATTTTTTATAAACAAATTTATGAATTATAGAAAATATAACGTTTTTTCATTATTTCATTTCAAAAAAACATTGTATACAACTTTAAAAAAGAGTATAATTTCTTTAATCAAAAAGGGGGATTTTTATGGAAATAAGAATTGAAAAAGCACAAACTTTAAAAGAAAAACCTAATCAAGATCAGTTAGGTTTTGGAAAATATTTTACTGATCATATGTTCATTATGGATTGGGATAAAGATCAAGGTTGGCATGATGCACGCATTGTCCCTTATGGACCCATTCCAATGGATCCAGCCACAATGGTTTTACACTATGCTCAAGAAACATTTGAAGGATTAAAAGCTTACCGTAATCCAAATGGCGATATTTTACTTTTCAGACCAGAAATGAATGGAAAACGTATGATTAATTCTAACAAACGTCTATGTATGGCTGAACTTCCTGAAGATATGTTTGTAGAAGCGGTTGAAGCCATTGTTAAATTTGAACAAGATTGGATTCCAACTGCACCAGATACATCTTTATATATTCGTCCATTTATGTATGCTTCTCAACCAGGCGTTGGGGTACATCCTGCTGACAGTTATCGTTTCATCATCATTCTTTCACCAGTAGGTGCTTATTATCCTGAAGGTGTAAACCCAGTAAAAATTTGGGTTGAAGATGAATTTGTCAGAGCGGTCAAAGGTGGTACCGGTTTTACAAAATGTGGTGGAAATTATGCTGCCAGCATTGCTGCACAAGTCAAAGCTGAACAGAACGGATATACACAGGTTCTTTGGTTAGATGGTGTTCATAGAAAATATGTTGAAGAAGTTGGAACTATGAATGTCATGTTCCTTATTGATGATACCGTTGTGACAGCGGCGCTTGAAGGTTCTGTCTTACCTGGTGTGACAAGAGATTCTATTATACATATCTTAAAAGATATGGGATATAAAGTAGAAGAACGTGATTTAAGTATTGATGAACTCATGGAAGCGGGTCGTACTGGTCAATTAAAAGAAGCATGGGGAACGGGTACAGCTGCTGTTATTTCTCCAATTGGTGAACTTTGTTATAAAGGTGAAAAAATAACGATTCATGACTTTAAAACAGGTCCTCTCACACAAAAACTTTATGACACTCTAACAGGTATTCAATGGGGGCGTCTTGAAGATAAATATCATTGGACAAAAGTTGTTAAATAATGAATATATAGAGATTTGTTTAAACAAACTTTTACATTTTAAAAATGATTTTGCTATAATATCAACGTTATCGAGCAACGAAAAGGTGTAAGTCCAGATTATGGACTTATGCCTTTTTTGTCATTTAAAGGAGGAATATATTTTACAATTGTGGCTGTCATGTTATTCTTAACAAGAATTTTCATAGGAAAAGTGGCCAATCAAAAAGAGGAAGTTATCTTTGTTTACACATGTCATATGTGTATGTTTATTGCATTATTCCTGATAGCTTTCATTCCTCATAACATCACTTTTCTTCTTTCAGCAGCTCTTTCTGGTTATGTCTTTGGATGAATTGAACCCGCCTTACAGTCTATGTCCGTGAGTATTGCACCACCTCAAAGAAGAGGTGCAGCCAATTCAACATTTCTATGTGCTTATGATATGGGAATTGGTTTAGGTGGAAGAATCGCTGGTGTTTTGATTGATATGATTGGATATAATTATATGTTTGCTATCATTGCTATAGCAAATATTTTATCTATTCTTATTTATATTGCTATTGGCCAAAAGCATCCATCATCATTAACTTATCGTTTAAAAATGCAAAAAGAAAAGCAAGCTTAGACTTGCTTTTTATTTACGTTTTTCAACTGGCTGATAGTCTTTTAATGTCCCAACATATTTTGTAGCTGGTCTGATAATACGGTTTGAATATAATTTGTTTTCTACATTATGTGCGATCCACCCTACTGTTCTTGCAACAACAAATAATAATGTATAAAGATCACTCGGTATATTCAACATATTGTAAACAAGCCCACTATAAAAGTCGACATTCGTACAGACATGGATTCCTTTTTGTTGATAAATTTCTTGAACAGCAATTTCACCAAAACGTTTATAAAATAAATATTCCTGATAACGCCCTTTTTCAATGGCTAATTCCTCACAGATTTGACTTAACATCTCACTACGAGGATCACTTAATGTATAAACAGCATGTCCAATTCCATAAACAAGACCACTGCCATCATTGAAATCTTTATCCAAAATACGATTAATAATCATTTTTATTTGATCATCAGTTGCATCTAATGATATTTCTTCAATAACGTTTTCCATTTGTTTTTTTACAGCTAAATTTGCTCCTCCATGACGTGGTCCTTTTAAAGAGCCAATAGCTCCTGCTACTGAAGAATATATATCTGTTCCTGTTGAAGAAATAACAACATTGGTAAATGTAGAGTTATTTCCTCCACCATGGTCCGCATGTAAAACCAATGCAATATCTAAAGCTTCTGCTTCTTTTTGAGTAAATTTTCCGTCATTTCTCAATAAAGATAAAATCGTTTCAGCAATACTTAAATCTTTTTGAACATGATGAATAACCAGACTCTTTTCATCAAAATAATGAACTTTTGTCTGATATGTATAACAGACAATACTTGGAATCTTAGCCAATAAATCAATTCCCTTATTAAGAGTTTCTATTATACTTGTATTATCAGGATCATCATCATAACCATATAACATCAATACTTCCTGCTGTAATTTATTCATTAAGTTTTTAGCTGGAAATCCTAAGATATTGGCCTCTAAATAATGTGGAGGCAATTCATAACGATCACTTAAAACTTTTTTGAATTTTTCAAACTCATCATATGAAGGCAAATAACCAAAAAGAATTAAAAAACACACTTCTTCAAATAAATATCTTTTCTCTTTTCTTTGACCATTTATAATGTCGTCAACATTAATACCACGATAATAAAGACTTCCATAATCATCTGTTTTTTCTCCATCTTGGATTTTATATCCAACAACATCAGAAATTTTAGTTAATCCAACCAATACTCCTGTACCATCTTCATTACGTAAACCTTTTTTCACAGAATAAGTTTGATAAAGTTCATTATCTATATGATTTTCAACTAAGGACTTTTCAAAAAAATCTTGGATTTGATCATTCATAGATTCTCACCCCTTTTTCTATATTAAGTCCATTATATCACTATTTTGTATAATTGTATACAATAAATAGATATTTAAATCCATCCAAAATATTGACAGGCATATTCAATACCATCTTCATAACTTGCTTTTGTAATAAAGCTCGCTTTATCTTTCAATTCTTGACAGGCATTTCCCATTGCAATTGATGTCCATTCTGGTTTAAACATAATCAAATCATTATAATCATCCCCAAAAACAACGACATCTTCAGCTTGACCATGAACATACTCTAACATTTTGAAAATACCTTCATCTTTAGCATCATGCTGATATGTTAAATATTCTTTCATAAAACGAATATGTCCAATTGAATCAAGAAGTGTTAATTCATGTTCATGCTTTTCATCCACAGCAATATAAATTTTATAATAATCTTGAATATCCTGATAAGTTAATGATGAATCAAAGAAATATCTAGTTGGTTCTTTTCTATATCCAACCTGTTGAATAAATAATTCATCATTCATAATAACATCAATACTATCATTAGGTGAAATAAGAAGTCCAAATCCTTTTTGATGAGCTTCCTGACATAACGCAATAGCTTTTTGACGATCCAAAGGTTTATTTTCAATAAGCTGATCATTCATTGTAATAGCAGCGCCTCCATTACTTACAATATGGTGAAATCCTGCTTCTTTCGCAAATTCTTTTGTTTTATAATAAGCTCTTCCTGTCGCAATACATACAAAATGACCATTGTCCTGTAATTTTTTGATTGTTGTTTTTGCACTAGGTATCAATTCACCTGTTTGCTTATTTGTAAGTGTTCCATCTATATCAAAGAAAAAATATTTTTTATTCATAACCATCACCTTCCTAAAGTTTATTATATCAAATCCTCACTTTTATGAAAATACTGATAAATAAAACTCATATGAATGGGTGAAAGAATAACGCCAGCTATACCAAAAAAATGAATATGCAGAACCATAGATACCAATAATAAAAAAGCAGGAATTTTCATTTCTTTATTCATGATATGTGGTTCAAGAAAACTACGTATCATATTAATAATCAGATATAAGCAAAATAAATAAATTGCCTTCATATATGCCCCTTGAAATAAATATAAAACCATCATAGGTATTAAAATAATTCCAATTCCAATAAATGGCAAACTGTCCAGCAAACAAATTGTAAAAGCATAAAGTAACGGTGAATCAATCTTTAAAATAAGAAAAGCAATCAATAAAATTAAAAATGTTACAAACATTAAAATAATCTGACATTTCATGTAAATCCATAAACTTTTTAAGACTCTATTTTTAAACTTTACAAGTTGAAAACATGTCTTTTTTTGTAAGAGTCGTAAAAAACAACCTTTCATATCTTCATAATCTAAAACAAGAAAAAATGTAGAAATCACAAATATGAAGAAAGATAAAAGAAATGAAGGAATAGATTTAATAAAAGATGATGCAAAAGATATGAAATCAAGCATATTCTGATTAATCCAGTTTTGAAAGATGATTACAAAATCTTGTGGTACAAAAGAAAAGATATTTTCTAAAAGTTTTGTTATTTTATATATAAAGGGTAAAAAAATAGAATCATAATACACAGGCAATTGTTGAAAAAAGTGGACACATAAACAAAATAAAGCTGTTATTAATATGCCCAAAAGGAATGCTAAAGCAAGATAAATAAATAGTAGCAAAGAAATACCTATAGCACTTTTTTGTAATGGAATATACTGTTGAATACGATCAATCAATGGCTTTAAAACAAAAAAACAGAGAATAGCTAATATAAATGGAAAAAGCAAAGAAAACATATATTTTAAAATAATAATATATATTAATAAACCAAACCCAATGATAAGGTATTGTTTTTTATCCATAGACTCACCTATTCATTTATATGTTTATAAATAAAAATAAGTCCATTCAGGACTTATTTATACAATTCATGACAACAATCGACATTTTTCTTATTGAAAACATGTTAAAGTTAATCATGGTGATTAAAAATGCATATATATGATTCAACGAATAATCAATATCAATTTCCAATTTTAGATCCAGATTTTTCCTATCAGCATATTGATTATCAAAAAAATCTATATCCTTTCTTTAAACAGTTACATATTCCTTCTACTGTACGCTTTTTAACAGGAATATATATTGAATATCAAATTATACCCTATCATATTGAAGAATATCCTCAACTTTATTTTCATATTTCAAAACATTTAGCAACAAAAATGAATGAATTCTTTGATTTTGGTGATGCTCACCTCTATTATGAAAGATCCAACTTCTTCTTTTTAGTTATGTTTAATACAAATGAAGAACTGATTGAAATTGCTTTTATTCAATTTCATTCATATTTGAAAAACAAAACATTTGAATACCTACATCATACATGTTCATTTCAAATCAAATGTGGTGCTTATGTATCAACCATTAATATTCATCCTTATAAGCTCTTTGATCTAGCTAAAGAACAATGTCAACAAATTTTATCTAAAGATAAAACTCACATTTCAGTTTATAATTTAAAATTATTGCGTTAATGACATTCAAAGTGTTGATATAAAAGGACAATTGCTTTTTTTAAAATCAATAATACAAAAATACTGCTCAAACATATTGGAATAATGAAAATTAATGATTTTGAGAAAAGTGAATAAATCTCAAAGAAATCATGCATTATCATCAATATGAGATAAAAAACAACTGTAATCGTACTCGTAACAATGACTCTTATACGATTCCATGGCAAACATACAACAAAAACGACCAGAAAACTGATAAAACCAGCAACTAAATAATAATATGTAGATAACATTTTGGCATCAAAATGGAATTCTTTTCCAATCCAGGTAATGGCCAGCATATAAATGATCATAGTCAGGGCACAAGGCAAAGCTGTCGAAATGACATGTTTCAAAAAACCTTGTGATGATAAAGACGATGAACGTTCCAGAGTCAACAAGAAACTAGGTAAACCGATTGCTAAACCACTAATTAAACTTAACTGTAACGGTGTAAATGGATAACTCATTCTTAAAACCGCAAAAATCAAGGCTAATACTGTTGAATAAATTGTTTTGGTTAAATAAAGTGAGCTGACTCTTTCAATATCTGCAATAATAGCTCTCCCCTCTTTCACAATATCAACCATAGATGCGAAAGAAGAATCTAATAAAACAATATGTGCAGCCTGTTTAGCAGCATCACTTCCCGCGGCCATAGCGATACCACAATCAGCATCTTTAAGTGCCAGAACATCATTTACTCCATCTCCAACCATTCCAACAACATGCTCATTTACCTGTAGTGCTTTAATAATACGCTGTTTCTGTTCTGGTTTAACACGACCAAAAACATGATAATGTGCAACAATATTTTCTAATTCCATATCATCTTCAGGTAATGTTGAAGCATCAATATAGAGATGACCATTCTTTAATCCAGCTAATTGCGCAACACGAGATACAGTTGCTGGATTATCCCCTGATAATATACGTATATCCACATTTGCATTTTCAAAGAAATGTAATGTTTCTTTAGCTTCAGGACGAATACAATCATAAATAATAATAAGTGCGATTGGCTTGACTTGACCAATCTTGGATTTTTGTTCATCAATCAAATCTGTTTTTCCTAACAAAAGAACACGAAATCCCTTTTGGGCATATTCATCGGCCTGATTTAAAACAACATGATCTGATGGTAATAAAAATTCTGGTGCTCCTAAGACATAGTTACCATTTCCTTGAATACTTAAGGCACGCATCTTTCTTTGAGATGAAAAAGGAATACGTTTATTCACAATAACGTTGTCTTGTTTAAAGAAATAGTCTTGCAATGCTAATTGCGTTGCATTGACATCATCAAACTCATGAGCCATCACACCCATAATATATTCTATTTCCTTTAAACGATATGGCTCAACAGGTATCACTTCTTCAACTTTGAGTTCACCTGTTGTAATGGTTCCTGTTTTATCTAAGCATAAGACATCTACCCTTGCTAAAGCTTCAATAGCTTCCATTTCTTGAATCAAGGCCTTTTTACGCGCCAATTTCCCAACACCAATGATAAATGATAAACTTGTTAATAAAACCAAACCTTCAGGAATCATTCCAACGACACCAGCTACAGTTTTAACAATGGCACTGGCTAAATCATTTGGAAAGGCACTACGTTGTGAAAAAAACAATACGATACCAACTGGAATAATCACAACACTTAAAACTTTAATCACTTTTTCAATAGAATCTTTCATTTCAGAAGAAGCTTTATTTTTATTTTTCGCTTTATGAACAAGCTTAGTGGAATAATTATCATTCCCTACACGAATAACCTTCGCATAAGCACTTCCGGCAACTACAAAACTACCTGAAAGCAACTCATCATCTTTATACTTCTTAACAGGTTCAGATTCACCAGTTAACATAGCTTCATTAACTTCCATTCCCTGCGAACTTAAAACGATACAGTCACTTCCTATTTGATTACCCATTTCTAAAAAAACAATATCATCTAAAACCAATTCTTCCGTAGGAATAATGATTTCTTCTTGATTTCTTATAACTTTTACTTTCTTAACTGTCACAACAGTTAACTGATCAATAATTTTCTTAACCTTAAACTCCTGATAAATACCAATAAAAGCATTAATAAAGATGACAACCATAAAGGTTAAATTGGTCCAACGACCAGTAGAAATAATAATGGCTGCTAAAAAAACATTTAAACAGTTGAAATAAGTCAAAGTATGTTCTAAAACAATTTGTTTTTTTGTTTTTGAAATATTATCATGTGATATATTAATAAGCCCTCGTTGCTTACGTTCTTCTACCTGTTGATATGTTAACCCCATATATTTCATATCATCCATCAAATCACCTACTTTTATATCAATATATAACATTGTTATGAAATATATATGAATATCATAAAAATATCATAACACAAATTATAATATAAAAAAATAAAAAAACCTCATAAAGAGGTTGCATACATCTTGGTGGACCCTGAAGGACTCGAACCTTCGACCGATCGGTTATGAGCCGATAGCTCTAACCAACTGAGCTAAGGGTCCAAGTAAAATAAAAAGTGGTATTCACCACTATTAAACTTAATGGTAGCGGGGAAGGGATTCGAACCCCCGACCCACCGGGTATGAACCGATTGCTCTAGCCAACTGAGCTACCCCGCCATGTAGTGAATCGTTTTTGATAAAAATGGTGGTTCCGGCCGGAATCGAACCAGCGACACGAGGATTTTCAGTCCTCTGCTCTACCGACTGAGCTACGGAACCAAAATAAATGGCGGTCTGGACGGGGCTCGAACCCGCGACCTCCGCCGTGACAGGGCGGCATTCTAACCAACTGAACTACCAGACCATTTGGTTGCGGGAGAAGGATTTGAACCAACGACCTTCGGGTTATGAGCCCGACGAGCTACCAGACTGCTCCATCCCGCGATATGAAATTTAATAAATGGCGGAGGTTGAGGGATTCGAACCCCCGCGGGACTTTCATCCCCTGTCGGTTTTCAAGACCGATCCCTTCAGCCGGACTTGGGTAAACCTCCGCAACATAATGGTGGAGCTTAGCGGGATCGAACCGCTGACCTCCTGCGTGCAAAGCAGGCGCTCTCCCAGCTGAGCTAAAGCCCCATTACAATGGTCGGGAAGACAGGATTCGAACCTGCGACCCCCTGGTCCCAAACCAGGTGCACTACCAAGCTGTGCTACTTCCCGTTCGTATATTTGATTGGCGCGCTAGGCAGGAATCGAACCCACAACCTCTTGATCCGTAGTCAAGCACTCTATCCAGTTGAGCTACTAGCGCCTCTTAACAGTGCCATTCAATAATATCACATTTCTTATTCAATTGCAACACTTTTTTTCATTTTTTTCAAATTCTTTTTTTTGAATGGTGCCCAGGGCCGGAGTCGAACCGGCACGGATTTTAAGGTCCGCAGGATTTTAAGTCCTGTGCGTCTACCAATTTCGCCACCTGGGCAGTTGGAGGTTCCAGCCGGACTCGAACCGACGATGACAGAGTTGCAGTCTGTAGCCTTACCAACTTGGCTATGGAACCAACTTCCTTAACTCGTTGCTCACCTAGTATATAATATTTTCCCCATTTATGCAATACCTTTTTTCGTTTTTTTTACAAATGATTGCTCTCATTTGACTCCATATTTTAATTTTACTTCTTAAATTCAAAGCTTTTTTATTTTATAAAATATAATTTTTTTATAAAAAGAGTATCTTCATCTTTTCATTGATAAATCTACTCTCTTAATTCTTTGATGACTTATTTTTCTAACTTTTCTCTACGCTTAGATGATTGCCAAAACATTTCCTTTAAAGATTTTTCATCTCCTGAAGCAATAGCTTGTTTTAACAAATCAAATTGCTTTTCAAAACGCTCCATAGAAGCCAATAAATAATCACGATTATGAAAGAAAAGTTCTGCCCATAAATCTGCATTGATATTAGCAATTCTCGTTAAATCACGGAAAGAATCTCCAATATATTTACCTGTTTCATATTTTTCATCATCACTATTCATCAATGCTACAGCTAATGTGTGTGGTAATTGTGATGTATAGGAAATAATTTCATCATGATCATAAGGACTCATGATTTTCACACTCTTAAAACCTAGTTGTCCTACAAATTGACGCATCCAATCAATTTTATCTATCTGATTATGTTCATGCTGAATAACTATATAATTTGCATTTTGAAAAACTTCCTGACTGGCATACAAATAGCCTTTTTTTTCACGACCAGCCATAGGATGACCACTAATATATTCGACATCCTGATCTATTCTTGATAAGGCTTGATTTAAAAAATATGATTTAATACCAACAACATCTGTAACAATACTTCCTTTTTTAAAAGTATGTTCAGAAATAAAATCTAAAACTTTTGATGGATACAAACAAATAATCGTTAAATCACTCTGTGAAATAATCTGATGTCCATCAAGATACCCTTCAATAATACACCCTTCAGCTTTCGCCATTTCTAAAGTCTGCTGATCGCAATCCACTCCATAAACATCATATCCTTTTCCTTTTAAAGCTTTAACAAAACTACCACCAATAACACCTAATCCTACAACTGTAATAATCATAAATAAAATCCTTTAAAAAGAAAGGACTAATGTCCTTTTTTCCCTTTCGCTAACATTTTTAGCTTATAATCTAATAATTTCTGAGTTAAATCAACATAATACAAATGAGGGTATTCTAAACGGAAAATTTCATCCCATAATAATTGTTTTTGCTGATTAGAATATACTCTAATTTCATCTAAAGAATAATATGGATAAACATTTTTTCCATTTTCAAACACAAGTGTCTGCAATGGTTGAATTTCATATGTTCCAGCATAAAGTGTTTTATGTTTCCATGCATCTAATTGATGATAAATTGTAAGATCTTGATTTTCATCTAAAACTTCATCATGGAAAGCAATAATATCAGCAATGGCTTTATGAGTTTCTTTTTCAATTAAACGATAAACTTTTTTAAATCCTGGATTTGTAATTTTTTCAGTATTTTCAGATATTTTAATTTTAGGAATAATTTCTCCATCTTTTTCAATAGCAGCAAGTTTATATACACCACCAAAAACTGGTGAAGATTTAGAGACAATCATATTTTCACCTACACCAAATGAATCTATCTGAGCGCCTTGTTCCAACACTGAACGAATTAAATACTCATCCAATGAATTAGAAACTGTAATTTTACAGTCATGCAATCCTGCAACATCTAACATCATTCTGGCTTTTTTAGTTAAATAAGCAATATCTCCACTGTCTAAACGAATTCCTTTTAATCTTTTCCCCATTGGTGCTAAAACCTCTTCAGCAACACGTATAGCGTGAGGAACACCACTTTTTAAAGTATCATAAGTATCAACAAGCAAAACACAATTATCAGGATAAATTTGAGCATAAGCTTTAAATGCTTCATATTCCGAATCAAAAGACTGTACAAATGAATGTGCCATTGTTCCTAATACAGGTATTCCAAAATCTTTTCCAGCAGATACAGTCGCACTTCCTGCCACTCCGCCAATATAAGCAGCTCGTGCCCCATAATGAGCGCCATCATATCCTTGAGCACGACGTGCTCCAAATTCCATCACAGCACGCCCTTTTGCTTCCTGTACAATACGTCTAGCCTTTGTTGCAATTAAAGATTGATGATTAATTGTCACTAATAAAAATGTTTCTATCAACTGTGCTTCAATAAGTTTAGCTTTCACTGTAATTAATGGTTCATATGGAAAAACAGGTGTCCCTTCTCTTACCGAAAAGATAGTTCCTGTAAAATGAAAATCTTTGAGATACGCAAAGAAATCTTCATCAAAGACATTTAATGATCTTAAATATTCAATATCCCCATCAGTAAAATGCATATTTTCAATTGCTTCAATTAACTGCTGTAAACCCGCAAAAATAACAAAACCACCCTGGTCAGGATTTTTACGATAAAACATATCAAAATAAACAATTTCATCTTGTTTTCCTAATTTAAAATAATTATAAGCCATTGTTAATTCATAAAAATCCATGATCAAAGTGATATTTCTTTCACAACCAACATAGTTTTTTTCCATTATTTAGCCCCCTATCATTTTCATTATCATATACTAATTTTCCTAAAAAATAAAGATTTATTCTTCAATAAACAAAAAAAGCAGTCACTTTTATTGTAACTACTTTTGATCAATATAAAATACTAAGATTCATTTTTAGCTTCTTCATAAGCCTTAGCAACGGCTTCTTTTAAAGCTTGAGAAGACTTGGTAGCTCCAGAAATGGTATCAACATCATAATGATTCTTTTTCTTCATGTTGTCAATCATTTGTTCTAAAGCTACACCTCCAATAGATGGTGTTTCATTATGCTCTTTAATCACAATATCCTGAATTTTATCATCTTTTAATGTTGTTTCAACCTCAAACTCTCCGCCATATCCCATAGCAGTTGTTGTATAAGTCCCATCTTTATATTGCGATTTTTCTTCTACTTGTTTTTCTTGAGCACATCCACATAATATCATAGCTACAAATAGGATGATTATTTTCTTCATTTTTCAAACCTCCTATTTATAGTTTTTGCTCAAATGAAAATCTTATGCATTTTTTTAAAAATATAAATCATAAGTTTCTCTTTGGAATGGTTGTGGCATTGGTGGAACCTTTTGATAAACAATTGGCACCAAGAGTTCCTGTTGAGGATGAATCAACAAATCATCATTAAGCTGATTCATAACCTGAATCCATGCCACTTCACTATTTAATGTTTTCGCAATACGATAAACATTATCACCTTTGTGTACCGTATATAAAACAATTTCTCCAACACGAGGATTTATGACTCTTTCATCATCATACATATATGGATTATACATGATTATCACTCCCAAAATAAACTATGCTTTTTTGAAAAAGATATCTAGGCAAAATCCATCATTTCATCATTATTTTGTCGCAAGTTTATTTAAAGCATCCTTCGCTGCCTGCTGTTCAGCTCTTTTTTTGCTTGTTCCTTTCCCAACACCTAGACACATATCATCCATCATGACAGCTACTTTAAATTCTGGAGCATTAGATGGACCAGATGTTTCTAACAATTCATATGTGACAGTACGACGCTGATCAGCTTGAATTAATTCCTGCAAAGTTGTTTTATAATCAGTAATATCATCATAATCTAAATCGTTGATATGTTTGAATATAGTTTGTTGTAATATCTTTAAAACTTCATCGTGACCACAATCTAAATATAATGCACCTATAAATGATTCAAAAATATTAGCAAGAACACTTTCACGTTCTCTACCACCACTTTTCTCTTCACCAACACCTAAATATAGCAATTCTCCTAAACCTAATTCTCTAGAGAAACGTGCTAATGACTCTTCACGTACGAGTTTACTACGTAAAGTTGTCAATGTTCCTTCTGGAACATCAGGAAAAAGATTAAATAAAAACTCTGAAACATAAAGCTGTAAAACAGCATCTCCCATAAATTCTAAACGTTCATAGTCTTTTTTTACATAATGCGATTCATTAGCATATGAAGCATGTGTAAATGCTTCTTTATAAATGGCAATGTTATGAAATGGTATATTTTCTTTCTGTAAAAAATCTAATATTTTCATTTTTGACTTAATCCTTCCTTCATTTGACTTACAACATCCATTTTCACCATCTGATAAGCTAAATCCATAGCATTACAAAATGCTTTAGCATCACTGGCTCCATGTGCCTTTACAACTGCTTTTTCAAATCCCATCATTAAAGCACCACCAACAGATTTGTAATCAAATTTTTCTTTCAAACTATAAAGTGAAGATTTGGCTAATAATGCCCCTATTTTTCCTTTTAGTGAAGACATCATGCTTTCTTTGATCATTTTCATTAATGTTGAAGCAACCCCTTCACAAGTTTTTAAAGCAATATTACCACTAAAACCATCAGTGACTACAACATCATAATCACCACTTAAAATATCTCGACCCTCAACATTTCCTACAAAGTGCAAACGATCACTTGCCTGTAAGAGCTGATATGCCTGTTGATGCGCTTCATCACCTTTTTTAGATTCAGTTCCAATATTTAATAAAGCAACTTTAGGTTCTTGGATTCCCCTTATATTTTTAGCATAAATATTCCCCATAATCGCAAAATCATACAATTGTTCAGCTGTATTTTCAGCATTGGCTCCTACATCAAGCATAGCCATGCCCTTTCCATTATATGTAGGCATCATAACCATCAGACAAGACTTTTCAACACCCTCAATACGTTTTAAAAAGAGCATAGCACTTGTATAAAAGGCACCAGTTGAACCGCATGATACCACACCATCAACAACACCTTCTCGTGCCATCATGACAGCTTTTACCATACTTGATTCTTTTTTACGACGCACAGACATAATGCCATCATCCATTTTCACAACATCTCTGGCATCTACAATATGAATATTTTCATATTTTGTTAATGTTTCTAATTCTTCTTTTTTTCCAGTGACATAAAGTTCTACATCATGATGATTTTTCATAAACATTTCACAAGCCTCTACAACGATAGAACTTCCTAAATCACCACTCATAGCATCTATTGATAACTTATACATAATTCTTTCACTCCTCGTTTGTATAGTATAACATATTTAATCTACATATTCATTATTCACCTGTAATTTCTCTTGAATCTTACATACAATTCCCTGATATTCATGATTTTGTATATAATCATGTATAATTTCATCGGCATCTTTTCTTGCGATTGATAAAATAGGAAAATCTTTCATTATATCAGCAACTAAAAAAGTTGGTAAACCACTTTGTCGTTGACCTAAAACTTCCCCAGGTCCTCTAAGTTTTAAATCATATAATGATATTTCAAATCCATCATGACTCTTTTCTAAATATTTCAATCGCTCAATGGCTTCCTTTGACGATGATGAACTCATTAAATAACAATAAGCCTGCTCCTGTCCTCGCCCAATACGTCCACGCAATTGATGTAATTGACTCATTCCGAATCGCTCTGCATTATAAATAACCATCATATTTGCATTTTTAACATCTACTCCTACTTCTACAACTGTCGTAGATACCAAAATCTGAATTGTGTTATTCAAAAAGCCATTCATCACTTTTTCTTTTTCGTCTTCTTTCATCTGTCCATGTAATAATCCAACATTGTATTGAGTTTGAAAATACTTTTGCATAGCCTTAGCAATCTGTGAGGCACTCTTTGCTTCTAAAT
Organism: Clostridium sp. AUH-JLR23; assembly: GCF_964238065.1. NCBI lineage: Bacteria > Bacillati > Bacillota > Clostridia > Eubacteriales > Clostridiaceae > Clostridium > Clostridium sp. AUH-JLR23. The sequence continues at coordinate 93,966 of NZ_CAXSKY010000001.1, read as the reverse complement.
TTTCACTATCCTCCACTAACGGACATATCACATAGCATTGTCCTCCTTGAGCCAAATATGATTTTAAATGTTTTAATATCGGCTTCATCGAAGACGAGTGAATATATTGTGTTTTCACTGGCAAGCGCCCTTGAGGCATTGTTTTGATTGTCGATACATCCATATCACCATACATAGAAATAGCTAGCGTACGTGGTATAGGTGTTGCACTCATAATTAAAAAATCAACCTGCTGACCTTTATTTTTTAAAGCCTTACGTTGCATGACACCAAAACGATGCTGTTCATCAGTAATCACAAATCCTAAATTATGGTAAACAACTTTTTTTTGAAATAAAGCATGTGTCCCAACCACAATATCTGCCTCTCCACTTTGGATAGCCTGATAAACACGTTCTTTTTCTTTCAATGACAATGAACCTGTTAATAACTCTATATGGACATCTGTATTTTCAAAGAAACGGCTTAATGTCTGATAATGCTGAGTCGCTAGAATTTCTGTTGGTGCCATTAAAGCTCCTTGATAACCAGCTAAGTAATTGGCATATAAAGCTACAGAGCTGACAACCGTTTTCCCACTACCAACATCACCCTGTAAAAAGCGATACATCATCTGTGGACTTTTTAAATCTTCTACAATCTCTTTAATAGCTGTCTGCTGATCTTTGGTAAGAGCAAAAGGCAATGATAATATCAATGATTGTAATTGTGTTACATCAAAATCTTTCGCAATCCCCATTTCTTGAGTACGTTGTTGCTTCATCAATTGCATTGTTAATTGAAATTTTAAAAATTCTTCATATTTTAAATATTTCAACGCTTCTTGAACATCTTTTTTATTTTCTGGAAAATGAATACAATATAAAGCACTTTCCTTTCGAATCAGATGATGTTGAATGCGGTATTTTTCAGGAATAAAATCATCAAATTCATGATTTAATAAAGACAATGCTTTTTTGACATATTGTCTAAAAGATTTTTGCGTTATTCCTTCTTTTAAAGAATAAACTGGATAAATACCAGATATGTCTTGTAATGGCTTGATTTTAATATCAGATGCCGTAATACGATGATTGACGCATTTACCAATGATTGTTATGGTTGTTCCTAGCTTTAAATGTTGCCTTAAAAAATGACGATTAAAAATAGACACCTGAAAATGTTGTAAATACTTATCTTCGACTTCAAAACTCATTCTAGACATTTTACCCTTAAAAAAAATCTTGACTGGTGAAATGACAGTCGCTTCAATAATCAGATGTTCATCCTCATCAGTGGGATATTTTTCTTCAATCACTTCATAACGATAAGGATACTGATAAATCAAGTCTTCCAAAGTTGTTATATTCATTGAAGCTAAAATTTCTAAACGTCGAGATGTCGTTTTTAATAATTTTATATCTGTCATATTCTCACCACCTGTCGTTTATTGTACCATAAATTCAAAAAAAAGATACTCATTTAGAATATCTTTCATTTGATTAAATAAAAATCAATAACAATGTAATCATACAAACAATAGAGATAATGATACTTAAAGAATTTGCTGTTGCAGGCATATCACCACTATAGCCAATTTTTTGACTAAACACAGCTGAAACTGTTGATAAAGGGGCACAAAGAGCCATAGTTAATATTTCTTTAGCTAATAATGGCAATGGTAATACAATGAAAATGATACCTGATAAAATCAAAGTGCCAACAATTCTTAACACTATGATTTTAACAACATGATATGCTTCACTATGTGAGACTTTGATTTCAAGCATTAAACCAATCATCATCATGGCTAAAAAGCTATTTCCTGCGCCAATAGTCGTTGCCATAGAAAGAATATATGATGGAAATTCAATTTGAAATATAGCCATTATAAAAATCAATAAATAGACATCAAATGGAATAGAAGAAAAAAGTTTTTTTAAAACATCCTTTAAATGAAAATCACTTTGACCACTGGCAACATGATCGGCTAAAGCATACGTAATTCCTAATCCCATTAATGCATTTCCAATATCAAAAGAACATAAATAAACGACTCCCATACCAGGAAAAAAAGATTGAACAAATGGCAATACAAAATTTCCAATATTATACCCTGATACATTAATCATATATGTTCCTTTGATAACAGGACGTTCTTTATAAGCAAATCCATAACCAACGAGAATCATAATAACATTAGATAAAATACCTACAGCTATCAATATAAGAATTGTCATATCTAATGTAATTCCATTGGCACTTGTTAATAAAGCACATGGCAATGTCACATTCATAATAATGGTTGCTAAAATATTTGCATCACTCTTTTTTAAAACTTTCACTTTTTTTAAAAAGTATGCAATCACAATAATCAAAATAAAAGTTAATGATGTTATCAAAACGTCAAACATTTTTCCCCTTCTTTCTTCATGCATTATAGCACTTTTATTATAAAAAAGATAAAACAAGCAAAAAATGAAAATTTTTTGTAAAATATATAATGTTTGATATAATAAAAGAAACGATAAGGAGGATATATATGATTAAGGCAATCTTTTTTGATATAGATGGTACATTAGCCAGTTTCAAAACTCATCAAATCCCTGATTCAACTTTTTATACTTTAAATAAACTCAAAGATAATGGAATCAAACTCTTTATTGCAACTGGAAGAGGAAAAGATGGTTTAGATATTTTACAAGGTTTCCCCTTTGATGGCTATATTACATTAAATGGGCAATATTGTTTTACAAATGATGAACTGATTTATGAAAACACAATTGATTCTCAGGACATTCAAGCTTTATTAGAATATTTAAAAGAAAAACCATTCCCTTGTGGTTTTACTGAAGAACATACCAAATATTTTAATATGCGTAATCATCTTGTTGATGAAATCCATGCAATCACACATAACGATGATCATCCTGCTCGTGATTGCAGTCAGGTTATCCATAAAAAGATATATCAATGTATGTGCTTTGTTGATGAAAATGAGGAAAAAGAATTATTAAAAGTCATGCCCCATTGTCATGCTTCAAGATGGTATCCCACTTTCTGTGATATTTCACCGATAGGTGGTTCTAAACAACATGGGATTGATGAATTCTTAAAACATTATCATATTGATTTATCCCAAACTATGGCTTTTGGTGATGGTGGAAATGATGTTCCTATGTTAAAGCATGTTGCTATAAGTGTTGCAATGGGAAATGCCAGTGATGAAGTCAAGTCTATTGCTGATTATATAACGGATGATGTTGATCATGATGGTATTTTGAATGCCTGTGTTCATTTTCAATTATGCCAAAAACAAGAATAAGACATGAGCTTATTCTTGTTTTTATATTATCCTAATCTCTTTTCAATTTCACGAATGACAATTTTCATTGCTTTAATACGTGCATATTTTTTATCTACTGATTCTAATACATACCATGGTGCAAACACTGTATTTGTTTTTTGAAGCATTTCTTCAATAGCATTTTCATATAAATCCCATTTTTCACGATTACGCCAATCTTCTTCGGTAATTTTCCATTGTTTTTCAGGTGTATTTTGACGCTCAGTAAAACGTTCTAATTGTGTCTGGTTATCAATCTGTACCCAGAATTTAATAACAATAGCACCCCAGTCATAAAGTTCTTTTTCAAATTCATTCATTTCATTATAAGCACGTTGCCAGTCATTTTCTCTACAAAATCCTTCTAATCTTTCAACCATAACACGACCATACCATGTTCTATCAAAAATGGCAATATGTCCGTCCTTTGGTAAACGTTTATAAAAACGCCATAAATAATGTCTATTCAATTCACTTTTATCAGGAGCTGCTATAGGATAAACTGTATATCCACGAGGATCCAATCCAGAAGTGACTCTCTTGATATTTCCACCTTTACCAGCTGCATCCCAACCCTCATAGGCAATAATCACAGGTATTTTTTTACGATAAAGTTTATTATGCAACTTCATCAATTTTTTTCGACATTTTTTCAATTCTCTACGATATGTTTCTTCACTAATGTTAACACTTAAATCATAATCTTCTAAGTGAATTTTCTCTCTCATCTCAAAAACATTGTCAATCAGTGGTGCATCCTGTTTTTCATGCTCTAGACGTTCTTGAATACAGCTCATTAATGTTTCAAGCACCTGTAATTGAGCTAATTTTTTATTTGTTGCATCAATAATATACCAAGGGGCATATGTATCATTTGTCGCATTCATATATTCATCATATAAACTTAAGTATTCATCATAATGTTTATTTTGCCATAAATCCTCATCACTGACACGCCATTTTGTATTCTTGTTTTTCAACAACTTATGTGTACGTGTTGCCTGTTCCAATTGAGAAATATGGAAAAAGAATTTAATGACTATATAATCATTATCTACTAAAGTTCTTTCAAACTTCTGTATACTTTCAATTCTTTGGTGATATTGTTTTTTTGAAATTTGTTTATGCATATACTCTCTTGTGACATCATTCATCCAACCATGGTCATAAAATGTGGCCATTCCATTTTCTGGAATGCGTAAAAAATAACGATATAAGAAAGGTCTTCTTTGTTCATCTTCACTTATCTTATTCATTGTTTCAACATTATAAAAACGTGGATCCATATTTTGAATCACTTTGCCAAGCGTTGTCCCAATTCCAGATGCTCCCCATCCTTCAAACAAAACTACAACAGGTAATTTCTTTTCTTTTAATAACATTTGTTTTTTAGACAACTCAAGTTTTGCATTTTCTAAACATTCTTCAATATCAGGTGCAATTTCTATTTGTTCAAATTGATAATCTCTTAACATACTTTTCCTCCTCACCTACATATTTATATTTTATCACTTTTATGTAAGCGCTTAAAGAAAAATATAACTTGATAAAAATAATTAAAAACACTACCTATTGATTTCCAATACTGTAGTGTTTCATTCTATTAAATAAGATGATGAGCTTTTAAGCAATCTTCTATTTCCTGTGGATTTAAGCAACCATTTTCTCCTAAATGAATAGATGGTTTTGTCTTACCATGAAAATCACTTCCACATGTATACAAGACATTTAGTTCTTTAGCTTTATTGTAGAAATATTCATTTGTTTCTGTTGTATGATAACTTGAAAAACATTCTACTCCATCTAATCCTAATGCCACCATTTCATCAAACAGTTCAAACTGTCCTTTTAAATTATTACCAGGATGAGCCAACAGGGCAACTCCACCATGTTGATGAATCAATTGTATAGTTTCTTCTAAAGTTGGAAAATGTATCTCTGTATAACATGGTTTCCCTTGGGCATAATAATCCCAATAAAAATTCACATAGGGATTATCACTTCTTTCTCCACCTTGACGATAGGGTTTTAATAATTCATGATCATCATATCGTGAATCATTTAATAAGGCTTCACCAAACATTTCGCCTGTATAAACACCATTTGTTGATAATGCATCTAATTGTTCTTTTTTCAAATCAAATCCTAAGGCATTCGTTAATTCTAATTTCTTCATACTGCATGCAATTTCCTGTTTTTCAATATCTTCACCTAATTGATTAAAGACTTCCTGATTATCAATACCATATCCTAACACATGTAAATTAACACCTTTATATGTACAATCAATTTCAATTGCAGGAATATATGTCATTCCTAATTCATCTGCATGTTTTTTTGCTTCCTCATTTGCTTTTACCCAGTTATGATCAGCAATAGCCATGATTTTCACACCTGCCTCATGACACATATCCACTAACTGTGTTGGTGTATATTCTCCATCATCGCTATACATACTATGCATATGTAAATCAATATAACTCTTTGTCATCATTCTTCTCCTCCTCTAATATTTTTTGAATACTCATTTGATAAAGCCCATCTTCTATCAATGAACCCATATTCTTTACATGAATCATACGTGGTCTATGTTTAAATGGAATCGTATTGAGATGAAAATCATCTAAACAATCAATAACATCACTACAAATCCCAATCATTTCTGGATTGAAAACACAACAAAGTGTCGATAACTGTTTTTCTAGTAATTCTTTAGGTTGAGTTTCAAGCATTTGATTTTGTTGCTCAGATGTATAAAACGGTAAATATCTCAACTCTCCCGCAAAATGCGTAAAACCGTTATATAACTTTCCATTAATAATCATTCCACATCCTATATATTGAACTGCTGGCTGATAAACAAATGCCAAATGTTGACATTTTGGATATTGATGATAAAAACCAATACTGGCAATATTAACATCATTTTCTAAAATGATTTGATTCTTATAAAAATCACGAATCATCTCTAAAAGATTCACATTTTCAAACAATTCAAAATCACAAACATCAATATATCCATCATGACAGACACCAGGAATACTTAAACAAATCATCGTTATAGAAGAGTCAGCAGATAAAAACTTCTTCATTAATAAAATCAATTCATCCACTTGACCATACATTGAAGAAACTGTTTGAGATGAAATAACCTGATTAAAAAGATTCACATTCTGACAAATAAATTCATAACCATTGATTTGTCTTTTTAAAATCATTTTTAATATATGACGATAATCTTTATTCAAAACATACTGTTTTGATTTTCGTCCTCCTGTTGATGCATTTTCACCTATAAAAAATATTTCTTGATTTTTTAATAGCTCCTGCAAAATATTTGTCATGGATGATAACGATAATTGTGTTACATCAGATAACTGTGTTTTCGTCCATATGTTTCCATCATAAAAACATTGTCTTACTTTTTGAATATTCATGTGTTTTAAATCTTTAACTTTTGACAAAATATCACGCTTTCTATTTTCACTTCAATTCTTTGATAAAAGATTCAATTACTTTCGTTAAGTCTTGTTGAAAGTTATTATCATCATATCATAGATTCCTATTTATTCATATAAATTTCAACTTATGAAAAAAATATCTGTATATACCAGATAAATAATATTTTCATCTTCATTTCTTCAATCACTTTGTCATATAAGTCATTTACCACACTCAAAATTCAAATAGGAACATATGATAATTATGGTGATGACAATGTCCTTAACTTTTATTCATCCTATCGCACTTGATGGTTTAGCTGTTTTATTGGTTGCCCCTTTAATAGAAAGTTTATCCGTTGATGAACAAGCTGTTGTTGGTGCCTTTTTCAATGTACTTGGTGATTTATTAGCTCTTAACAGCAGTTATCTTTCTTCCTTTCAGACAACAGATAGTCAATCCAATGAACAAGACTCAAACTCTCAAGAAGATAATCAGCATAATGAATATGATCTTTTAAAGAAAAGCTTTCAAAAGTTAGAAGAAGAATTAAATAAAATCAAACAAGATAAAGAATAATAAAATTCAGTATGATGTATTTTTAGTCATAAATATAGAGACCTTTAAATGATAATCAAAACCATAAAATTCTGTCTTGTCTAAAAAATAGCTAATATTTATAATCATTATTCGATTGATCATAATATTCATCTAATATTCTTGCTAATTCTTTTGGATTGTCTTCATTAACAACATGACCTGTTTCTTTAATAATGATGAATTCTGATTGTTGAATATTTTGAGAGAAAAAATAAGCTGATTTCATATTGGCTTTGTCTTTTTCTCCACAAATAATAAACGTTGGACATTTAATAACATTGACTTTATGACTAAAATCTAAATCCTTCATTGTATTTCCTAAAATAAATGTATCTTTCTTTTCAAAAGCCATACTCTTAAATGTTGATTTTGGCAATAATCTAAAAATAATATTTTGAATACGAAACATGATTTTCGGTACTTTATGTGGTGTTCCAATAAGGACTAATGACTTTACTTTACCAGGGTATTCTATAGCATAGTTCAAAGCTAATATTCCACCTAATGAAAGTCCACATAAATCAATTTGTCCCTCAATTTCATGACAGTACTCAACAAATGAAGAATATAAATGAGAATAGCTTGCTTCTTTCCCATTGAGAATTGTCGATAAATCAGGACATAATATGTCTTTGTTGTTATGCATATTCTTAACGAGTTCATTCCAGCTGCTACCTTTATGCCCTGAACCATGAATAAATACTTTTGTCATTTTTCTTCCTCCTACTCATAGCATACATACTTTAAGTATGTATAATTTTATTTAAAATTGCCTTATGATAAGGCAATGTTTTTATTTATAATATGGTAACTTATCAATTTTTTCGATCATTTCTTCATCATAAAGTGGTAACCCCATCTTTCCTAGCATGACAGTGACAAACTTATAACGATTCTTTATATCATCAACATTACCAGGAAACAGTGATGGTATCATCCATAAATCTGTTAATATGAAGAGTTCGGCTAATTCTTTTGGCTGTTCTGTTTTTATAGAACCATCTTCCTGTCCTTCTTGAATCAACTCCAACCAATAGGGAAGCAAATTCTGATAATTAGATTCAAACATTTTCGCTAAGATTTGAGGATTCTCTAAAAGAGGTAATGCCTGATTAGTTAATTCTACCATCTGTTCATTAGACTGATTGAGTTTGATTGCTAATTTCATTTTCTCTAGACCGTTTAGATCATTTCGTTTTTTGACTATCTCAAAAGGATTATTATGAATGAACATAGTTTCACCTAATTTATTCATGATTTCTTCTTTAGATTCAAAATGATGATAGATAGCACCTTTTGTCATACCTAACTCATCTGCTATATCTTGAATTTTTGTGTTGTCATACCCCTTTTCTAAAAATAGTCGCTTAGAAACTTCTAATATTTTACCGACTGTAACTTCAGGATGTTTATTTCTAGCCATGCTTCCCACCTCTTACATACTCTTGGTATGTATAATTATATATAAAAAACAAAAAAGAGTCAATTTAAACATACTCAAAGTATCTTTGTTAAATAAGATATTTTATCTTCAATTAACTCAATTTTGTTCTTTCTGTTTTTTTAGTCATACTTTTCGATATTTATAGTAGCTATAGCAGATTGATTCGGTTCCCCAGTCAGAAGATCTTGTGGTGCTGGTATTAGCATCATAAATCCATCTTTTTCATATCGCTTATATCCTTGAGCATAGTTCTCTTCAACTGATATATGCTGTACTTGGCCTATAATCATGGCTGTTATACCTGCTCCGCTCAAATCTTGTATATCTTTTAAAGTACATTCCATATTGATAAAAGCTTCATGAATAACAGGTGCATGTATAGTTTTGGCATGATCAAGTGTCAATTGCCCTACTGAAAATTCATCATCTTCAATTTTATTATGATGAATTGTATTGACAAGTTGATCATAGTAACTAATAGGAAGAAAATTAATACAAAAACATTTATTTCGTTTTATATTCGCATATGTATGCGTATGTTGGTATAAATTCCCCATCACCGCAAAGAAAGCTGTCTTATCTCCATGAAAACTGCTCCAGGAATGAAAACATACATTAGGTTGTCCATTTTCTTTCCAAGTGGTAATGGCAAATAAAACTGTAGGTATACCTGCAGTAACTTCAAAATGTGAAAATAATTCAAACTCCTCTGGATATGAAGGCTTAAAATACTTTGGAAATTCCTTTTCAATCTCTATTTTCATGAACATCCCTCCATAATTTCAATTTACTTCTTTAATGATTTCTTTAAATCTTCAACAAATTGTGTCTGTTGTTTTTTTAAATAAGATTTAACGAATGGTTTCATAAACCATTTTTTAGCTTGTACATCCTCAGTAAATTCTATTTCAGTTTGATTTCCTTTAGGAGTAAAAATACCTATCCAATGACCTTTCATATTGCTATTTTCCATATCAAATTCCCAACGTTTATACGGTTCTACAACAGTAACAGTAAAAGTAGTAGCAAAATGTTCTTGAGAGTACTCAATAAATTGTTTTTCATTTATGATTTCTGTTTGACTTAAATCACTACGCCATAACTTGTATTTTTCAACATTGAAAACAACTTCCCAGACTTTTTGGATATCATTATCAATCAGTGCTTTTATATGAGAAGTAGGCATTTTTAACACTTCCTTTCAAATAAGGATCTATTTTTTCAAATTTATTAAAGCAGACGGATTATTTTCTAGGATGGTACTTATAATAGAACATTTTTCTAAATCTGAACAATCCCCACAAGTATTAACACCCTTTTTCATTGCACACTGTCGAATACCACACATACTATCACAAAATACAGTTTTCACACCATCAACACGGCATCCTTCACAGTTAATATGTTCAGGAAAAATGGGTGCATTATTCAATTCAGCCCATAGCTTGGCAGTTTTCTTTCTCAACTCCTGATCATTATTGACTGTCGCAAGATATGCATCACAATTTTCACAATCCAATCCGCAATATGCAATCATGTTTTTCATGGTTATATACCTCCACTCGTATTTGTAACTCTCTATAAATTTTTTGTTATATGACATTTTTCATCCAATTATTTAAAAATTCTATTTGCTCATCAGTATGAAACCAATGTTCACCATTTTCCATTACGGTAAGATGTGCATCATGACCATTTATAAACTCATCTACTGTTTTTCTTGATGTTAAATTGTCATGTTCTGCATACAATATCTCAGTTTTAACATTCCATATTATTGGATTGTCTCTAACAAAACATAAGTATTCCCAAGATAATGTTTCTCCAAAATCTGTCTGTATTTCTCTTTTCTCAGCCAATTCTTTTTCTGAAGTATTTGCCCAATTTATCATATCTATTATCAACTGCTCCATATCTAATATCGGAGATATAAATAACGCTTTTTTGATTTTACATTTCTGTAGTGAGTGCATTGCTAGATAGGCACCAATACTATTTGCCAGTATATAAATTTGATCATATTTATTTTGAACATTATTATAAAAATCAACAAATTTATTTTTTACAATCCAAGGAAGATAGTCGTTAAAATCTATTCCGTAAATATCAAAGCCAGGGCAATTTTTCTTATATTGCTCAGCTTCAAGATAATTGCCACCTTTACCATGAATATATATAATAACTTTTTTCAAATGAGTTCCCCTCACTTTCGTTTTTTAATCACCTTCAATGTTCCTTATTCAAATCAAAAAGTACATCTTCATAATCTTTTACATAATACTTTATATTCTTGCGTCCTTTTTTTATAATTGTATGTCCTTCAGCCTCAAGTTTTTCTTTTTGGACTTCTATACCTCCTGGATATTTTGAATTCAATTCTCCATTTGCTTTTAATGTTCGCCAATATGGAGTTTTATCTTCAGTTCGCTGATAACTTGCCCATGCTGCAATAGATACAAAAATCCCTGCGGTGATAGGTTCAGTAAAATCTGCATCGTTCTCTTTTGCGAAAAATTCTCGAATTTTCCCAATGGTGATTACCTTTCCATAAGGTATTTTCTTCATGACTTTATCGTAATCAATTGGTGGAGCAAAATACATATTATTTCCACCATATTTTTCAATACTTTTTTGGTCTGTAATCACCTGAAATTTAGGCATATCTTTATTATCGTGTAACATGGCATTAAAATCCTTTTTTTCTTCATTAGCCATACTTTAACACCTCCTATCTTTATTATAAAGAGATAAGAAATTCAATGCAATGAGACTGTTTGAAATAATGCTTACAATCTCTAGACCATATAAATAACTTCTTTTTGACTATTTTTATTGATTTACTTTAAACACGCATTTACAAATTTCATGGGTACATTCATACGTTCTGCTACTTGTTCAGGTGTCATTCCACTATTTAAGAAACGTTTGCATACGACTTTTAAATTTTCTCCAACTTCGATAATATGCTTATCTGGATCATAGAATCGAACTACACGTTGTCCCCATGAATATTCTATAACAGGATGTACATATTCAATGTTACACTCTTTTAATTTATCAATAAACTTATCAAAATTATCTTCTTCAAAATAAATTTCAAAATTATTACCTCCAAAGGTGATTTCACTTGCACTGATAAATTCTTTATATGTTTCAACTGTCTGTAAAGACAAACCTCCAGTTAAAGTTTTATTAGCTCCAAAATCCATAATCACATGAAGTCCAAAAACTTTTTTATAAAACTCAACTGATTTATCTATATCAGTGACTACTAACATAGGGTTCTTTAATTTCATTTTTATTTTCTCCTTTATAATGTACTTGATATAATCATTATCCCATTATAAAAAATGTTTGACAATCATTAACTATATCAATAAGAAAATTTAAATCGATGATCTTCCTGATATTGTTTTCTTGATGGATTTCCTTCAACTCTATATATTTTTTTATTTTTAATATCATAAACTACTGACCATACAGTATCTACACCTTTTCTTCTATCATACTGACACATAAATCCATGCTTTCCAGATAATATATCAAAAATAAGTTCCATTGATAAATCGTTATTTTTTAATGACTGATATGCAATTTGATGTCTTAATGATGAATTCCAGTCATCAATATTGTATTCATTATATTTTTTCATTTGTGACGAGTTAAAGTTGTTTGCTGTAGTAACAAAATTTTCATTTTCTAAAGGATAAATGACCACAACATTTTGACTATTACACTCTACTATTGCAATGTTTCCTAAAGCATCTGCTATTGTTATTGTTTGATTAGAAGCAATGGGAACTGACTTTATAAATTGAATAGCTTCCTGTAGTGTCTGACATTTTTCCAGAATATAACGCACAATCATTCCTGCATTTATTCCAGGCATGATATTCTGTGGATAAATAAAAGTCATTCCTATTGCTAAGCCGTATTCATTGATACCATCTTCCATTTCAACAAACGCTGTCGTATTTCCATTAAATGAGTAGCAATTGTCTAAATTATACAAACAGTTCATATAAAGTTTCTCTAATTCAACTAAAAAATCACTGTTTCTTCCTAAGATAATTTGATTTTTATCACTGGTTGCCATACACGTACATTTATTATTGAATTCAAAACAGTACATACTCAATAAAAAAGTGAGCATATCTTCATATGACGTTTGCTGTCCATCAGCAATCCCTTTTATTTCATCTAAAATTTCTGGATAATATTTTTCATAAATAGGTAAACATTGCTTAGCAAATTCCTTTCTTTCTTCATTGACAACAAATGTATGCTGATTCGCAATAATTTTATTATTTTTTCTTAATAAAGTTCCCCAACGAAAACCACAATCATAGTGACTACCTTTGAATCTTCCATGATACATATTATTTTTCCTCCTCGTTTATTTCGAGCAAGATCTTCCTCAATTTCAATCTTAATTGAATAAAAATTTTATGTCAATGAATTAAAATTTATATTGAAATATAGATATTTAAACCCATTATTTAGTCTACGATATATGCAAAAAAATAAACAAGTATGTTTCAAAAAAACTGCACCTTTTACTAGGCACAGTTTTAATTCATATGTTCAATTGAGATACCTTTTTGTTGAATGAAATATTTAAACAAAATATATGTTCCCCATACACCCCCTACTAGCATTACTTCAAATATTCCTAATATGTGAATCAAATATTTAAAAGTGAAATTCATTAACAACGAAATAAGATGATTGATTCCAAGTAACCAGCAGAGTATTACTGATTGTATAACTAATATTTTTATCATTTCTGTATTATTGCTTCTTAAAGCAATTACAATTGAAACAATAATCGCTATATTCCATAACGAAATTTCACGTTGCCAGCCAACAGACATGCCCCAATCTGTAAATACTTCTCCTATTTGTGGTAAACATAATTGCCATATACTTGCACCAGTACATGCAACTAGCATAAACATTAAATAGTATCTGCTGATTTTTATCATCCTCTTCTTTTCCATAACCTTATGCTCCTTTTGGATTCTTAACACTTCATTTGACCTATTATTCCTGTACAGAATAATTTGAATACATTAATAAATTCTATCTTTGCTTGTTCAATATCCTCATATTCTATTAGAACGTGTCTTAAGCAATCCGCTAATATATCAATTATCAATTTTGAATAATGCCCATTTTCTTGCATATGAAAATGTAGCTGTATATGTCCTTGTAATTTTTTTAATAGTTTTTCTTTTCTCTCCAACAAAGAAGAACTCTCTAAATTTAGAATTATAACGACCTTTTTATCAAGAAAACATCTTAACTCACTTTGTTCAAATAATTCATCCAGATGATCTGCATACGCCATTGCTTCATCTTTCGTTAGCATATTATCTTTACTATTGAATATATGCTGATCCATCATATATTCAATATTTTCTAATGTTGGCATAATAATTGTTTGTAATAAGAGTTCCTTGTTTTTAAAATAATGATATATATTTCCGAGGCTAGTATTTGCTTTATATGCAATGACTCTCATTGAAGTGTTCTCGTATCCTTTTTTCATGAATTCATCTGTTGCTACTTCGATAATCCTCTGTTCTATATCTTCTTTTTTTGTTTGCATTTTTATCTCCTCCATATTTATAGAATATGGCAAAGATACTCATAATACAATAGATAGTCATTATAAAAAATCATAAATTAAGTTACGTTCATTTTTCAAAACTATAATTACATTACATATAATCCTTTATTAAGAATGTATAGGATTCTTTTATTTTCAACATAAACTATATAATATCAAATTAAAACTGGCATTGAAAAAACTGCACCTTTTTTTGGTACAGTTAAATAATGCCTAATTCGCTTTTTCAAATATCAAATCAATCTTTCTTAAGCATCCTTTTGCATCAATCAACTTTGGGATGTATCCTACATAGGAATACCCGTTTTCTGCATATTCATTGATGATTTTCTTATAATCAGAAGTCATGAGAAACAATACATCTTTAGCTTCATATTTTAATTCAACATATTCATACTGTTTCATATGATTTCCCTCATTATAAATCTCTTACTAACAATACCTTTTTCGTTAGAACCCAAGATACAATAAAAGCAGCCAGTGATACAGCTAAAATGATTATATATGTTGATAAGTGATTTCCTAAAAGAAAGAATAAACCAATAAACACTCCGGCAGAAACAGGATAAGCGATAATTGAACCTAGAATACTTTTTGTTTCATCAGTAAGAAAATAGAATGGCAGAATGATTCCGCCCGCAAGTAATGCCATAGCGACGCTGACACATACAAATACCATTGCACCATCACTGCTTTTTCCAATGACAGTTGAAGCGATATAACCAAAAATGATTCCAAATGCCAATCCAATTAAACTTAATCCTAAATAAGAAATGTATTTACTGTCAGCATATGCTCCTCTAGAAATCTGAGTTGTTAAGACTGTTTTGATCCATCCTGATGATTTATCTAAAGTAATCGTCGTTGTAACAATCATTCCTAATAATACTGTTGCCAATACGGTTAACACCCATGGTGTTGAAAGATAAGATAGACTTGCTCCAATAACAACAAATACGACCGCTAAGATAAGCAAACTGCTTTTGATAATGTAATAATCTTTTAATAATAAACCTTTCATCTAGTTCGCCCCCTTTACATACATCAGCATGATTTCATCAATATTAGCAGGTATAACCATTGCTTTTGGATATTTCTTTTCGGCTTTCTGTCTGTCAGCTACCAATACCTGCCATTCATAATCCTGTTTTCTATATGCGATAATTTCTTCCTTATCCAATGCATCAAATTGAGCTGCACCACATTTAATAATGCCATATTTTTCTAACAGTTCATCTTTAGGTTTTGAGAAAATGATCTTACCTTCATGAATGAATACAATATAATCAGCTATTTTTTCTAAATCACTTGTGATATGAGATGAAACCAAAACAGAATGTTCCTCATCCTGAATAAAGTCTAAAAGCATGTCTAATATTTCATCTCTAATGATAGGATCTAAACCACTTGTCGCTTCATCAAGAATCAATAGTTTTGAATGATGTGAAAAAGCTACTGAAATGGAATATTTCATCTTCATTCCTTTAGAGAAATTCTTGATCTTTTTGTTCATTGGCAATTTGAATTTTGTTAGCATTTTTTCATATGTGTTCATATCCCATGTACTATAAATATTTGCAAAAACTTTTCCAAGCTGTTTTGGATTGAGGACATCTGGATAATTGTTTCCATCAAATACAACACCGATTTCATCTTTAGAGACTTCATCAATATTGGAATTTCCTAGCATTGTTATTGTTCCACTATCTTTTTTAGTCAAACCTAATATAGAATTAATAGTTGTACTTTTCCCTGCCCCATTTTCACCAATCAATCCTACTATGCTCCCCTCAGGAACGCTAAAAGAAATATTATTTAAAGTAAAGTCTTTATAATGTTTTGTAACATCATCAAGTTTTAATGCTAATTTCTCCATAATCTTAATCCTCCTCATATAACAAAGATAATAAAGACTGTAGTTGATCAAGTTTTATTCCACTGACTTTTGCTATTTCTATAGCTTCTGTAAAATGCTCTTCGATCCTTTTTTGTTGTTCCTCTAAATAGAAATCCTGGTTTTGTGCAGATACAAAACATCCTTTTCCAGCGGTTGTTTCAATAAAACCGTCTGCTTGAAGAGCATCATATGCTTTCTGTACTGTTAAAACACTAATATGCAATGATTTTGCAAGTCCTCGAATAGAAGGAAGTGCTTCACCTGCTTTTAATTCTCCACTCATGATTAAAGCTTTTATTTGTGATGAAATCTGTTCATAGATAGGAATGCTCGCATGATTATTTATAAATATTTCCATTCAATCACCGTCCTTTTATATTATACTGTATTACTTTTACAAGTACAGTATAATACTGTTATACACGGATGTCAATATGCTTATGAAAAAATTTAGTTTATACTCATTTTCAATCTTTTTATATTCATTTTTTCTAACAAAAGAAGATAAATAATAAAATGACACGATTGATTTCAAAAATGATAATTATAATAGTTACCACTTTAAAAAGCAATCAAAACAATGAATATTTAACTTTTTATTCAAATAGCGTTATAATAAAAATATATAGTGGAGGTAGGAATATGCAAGAAATCAATCCTAAAGATACCAATCGAGCTAAAAGTTTTGAACTCTATATCAATGCTCCAATGCCTATGGTGACAATATTCAAAACACTAGATATATCTCAT
The DNA here is from genome assembly GCF_964238065.1 of Clostridium sp. AUH-JLR23. Classification (NCBI taxonomy): domain Bacteria; kingdom Bacillati; phylum Bacillota; class Clostridia; order Eubacteriales; family Clostridiaceae; genus Clostridium; species Clostridium sp. AUH-JLR23. The sequence continues at coordinate 76,877 of NZ_CAXSKY010000001.1, read as the reverse complement.
TTAATGAAATTAAAAAAAGACGGATATAAGTTAAACATGCTGATGTGCTATTGTATTGCATTAGCTGCAAGTGAAATCAAAGAGTTTTATTTATTACCAATAGGTCAAAAAATGTTTCAGTATGACAAGATAGGATTAAATGTCATTGTTGCAAATAACTCTGGCACTATAAATACTTGTGATATTCCATTTTCTTCAAATTTAGAAGAGTTTAATCAGTCATATCTTCAATTAACCAAGAAAGTCCATGAAACTTGCCAAGATTATGAAATCGAAGATCATATGATTATTGGAACATCCAGTTTAATCAAATATGATATTGATGGCATCATTAATATGTATAGTGGTATATTTAATAATCCGTTTATGCTATGGGGAAAATATAAAGAAAATAAACAAATAACAGAACTCAAAATATCTTTTCAATTTCACCATGTACAGATGGATGGTATGGAAGCTTGTGAATTCTTAGATCTTTTACAACATAAAATCAATCAATTAGCTATATAAAGGAAAGGTGATCAAAATGAGAATCAAATAATCTGCAAGGCTATCATATTAGCCTTGCGATAAAACAATTTTCAATTTATAGGAGGCTAACAATATGAGCTATTTTCAATATTATGATAAAAATATCTATTATTCTGTTATTGGTAAAGGAATACCTTTAATGTTGCTTCATGGAAATACTGCATCATCAAAGATGTTCACATTTCTTCTCGATCTATATAAAAATGATTTTCAGATCATTCTCATTGATTTTTTAGGAAATGGGCTATCTGAGCGTATTGATAAATTTCCTGAAAATATTTGGATTGATCAAGGTTATCAAATTATAGCCCTAGCAAATCATTTAAATATCGATAATATTAATCTTTTAGGAACAAGCGGTGGTGCATATGCCGCCATTAATGCTGCTTTAGAAGCACCTGAACGATTTCATAAAGTCATCGCAGATAGTTTTGATGGCAGAACACTTCCATCTGGTTTTGCAGAAGGTCTTATAAAAGAAAGAGAATTTGCGAAATCAGATGAACAGTCAAGAGGTTTTTATGAATGGTGTCAAGGAGATGACTGGGAAGAAGTCATCGATAAAGATACAGAAACACTTATTAACCTAGGAAAGAAAAATATTCCTTTATTTATTTCTCATATATCTGATATAAAGATTCCATTATTAATGAGTGCAAGTAAAACTGATGAAATGTTGAATAATGATTTAGAAAGTGAATTTCATGAGATTGCAAAAAACAATCCACTTATTCAATATAAAATATGGGAAGATGGTCATCATCCTTTGATTGCTACAAAGGCACTAGAAACCGCACAAATGGTTATCAATTTTATTCATCAATAACAGACAAAAGGCTGTACGAGTGAGAATGTATCAATTCTCATGACTCGTCACAGCCTTTTAGTCTTTCTCATACCCATTTTTCTTATAAAAGAAGATAAATAATAAAATTGCAAGAATGATTTCTATAACCATAACAATCATACCACTCAATTCTACATATGGAGTTTGATGAGATGCTATGTTTGATATCATTTCCATAATCGCTCCCGTAAATATGAAATGCGAAACTGTTTTGAAACTTTCAATGATTGTTGAAAACATTGGCACTAGCATTAATGTTAATATGAATGGTGTCGTTATTGTTGATGTACTGACTTGATCTTTTGCAAATATTCCTAACAACATACCAAGGATACAGCTTGTCAGTGTTCCTAGTATTGTCATAACCGTAAACCAGATCCATTGAGTTAATGTCAAAGTCATTCCACTGATAGGTACTAAAAGAAAGTTAATCACTGATGTAAAGAAAAAAACGGGTAGAATACTTCCTAGAAAGAACTCCAATGCATTGACAGAAGATGTCATCAGAACTCTTAGCGTTTTCTTTTCCTTTTCTTCTGCTAATAATAAGCTACAACAATAAATTCCATTTCCTCCAATATTGGTCACAAGTCCCATTGCTAGTGCTTCACCGTTTAATACCGCATTATATGCACCATCATTTGCGACATTCTGAAACAAGAATCGATACATTATGGTACAACCAATCGCAAATATTGGCATAATGATACAGTTCTTCTTAAAAAACGCTCTCGTTTTCATTTGAATGATAGCTACTAGTTTGTTGATATGAATTGTTTTCATGATAACTCCCTCCCTGTCACTTCTAAAAATACAGTTTCTAATGTTGGTTCACATGAATGAATCGTTTCTATTTCTTCTTGAATGAGCCACTTTGAAATCTGATTCGAATTTTCAGGATTCTGTTCCATGAGATAGTTATTTCCATCTCTAAGTTTAATTTTGTATTTTTTTTGCTGATTATATTTCAAGCATAGTTCTTCTGGTGTTCCATATTCTACAATTGTTCCATTATTCAGTAATGCAACATAATCACATAGTTTTGTGGCTTCTTCCATGTTATGAGTCGTTAAAAAGATTGCCATTCCCTCTTCTTTTAACTGTTTTAATAGTTTATGAATTTCCATTGCTGTTGATGGATCCAGACCAGAAGTTGGTTCATCCAAAAATAACACTCTTGGATTATGCAAAATAGCTCTTGCGAGAATTAATCGCTGTGCCTGCCCCTTAGATAACTTGCTAGCCAGTTTCTGTCGATGCTCCCATAAATCAACCTTCTTTAAAATCTCTTCTATATTTATTTTTTTAACTCCTAAAATTTTCGCAAACATTTCAATATTTTGATAAACACTCACATAATCATAAATTCCACTTGTATCAGTGACAATTCCAATTTGCTCATAAATTGTTTCATCTATTTGTCTGGAATTGATTCCTAAAATATAAGCTTCTCCAGATGTCTGATGTAATTGTCCAGTGATGATCTTAATAGTTGTCGTCTTTCCTGCACCGCTTGGTCCTAAAAAGCCTAGGATTTCACCTTTATGCAGTTTAGCAGTGATATCCTTTAAAACTGGTGTCTGATTAAATTGTTTTGAAATATGATCTAAACGAATCACTTCTTTATCCATAGATAATCCCTCCTTACAAGAGCAATATATCAGAATGGAGAAAGTTTGTGATTCATTTTTCCTAATCGGTATGTCTCACTTCCTAAAATGAAAAAGAACTACTGATTCACACGTTTCAATAGTTCTGATTTCATTCTTCTGGATATAGCACATTCGCTATTTCCAATTCTTACAATATTCCTCTTAAGATCGATATGATCTATTTTGTTGATTGCTATTAGATAAGAGCGATGAATTTTTAGAAAGTTTTTTCCTAGTTCCTTTTCAATATCACTTAAATTGCCAATAAACTCAATTCGCTGATGAAGACCATGCAAAATCACAAAATGAGAACGGGAGGATGTTTCAAAGAATAGAATATCATCAATAGGAATATGACGAATCATATCACCGCTGCGAAATGTATAACACTCTACCGGATCTTTTCTTTCTTCCTGTAGTCGCAAAGTGATTGATTGCAAGCATTCTGAAATACTATCCTTAAGCTTATCTTCATCTTTCACAATATAATCAAATGCTTCTATATGATACTGGAATGTTTTATAAGCTAAATCCTTAAAGCTCGTGATATAGACAATTGTCGCATTGGGATCTATGCTTCTAATCTCTTTTCCTAATAGAAATCCATCATACTCTGGATGTTTTAATTCTACATCCAAAAAATAGATATTGCGTCTATCTTTACATGTACGCATTTTTTCTAATAATGCTATTGGACTATCAAATGAACCATCTAGACAAAAATCATATGCATGAATGATAATTTCTTTTTCTATAAGTTCTTTGATTCTATTTAAAATTGCAGCTTCATCATCACAAAGAAAGATTTTTATCATTTGGACTACTCCTTTTTACTTCCCTAAAATCGTTATTTCTTGAATAAACTTATCATTTTCACACATGACATTGTGTATGATATTTGGATATTTTATGATCATATTTTCCAGACTTGAAAGTCCCATCCCTCTTGCACTTCCTTTCGTCGAATACCCTGGTTTACTGATTTCATGAATATGAATGTGTTCATGAATGGTATTTTCAACACGCAAATATAGTCCTGAATCCTGCTGAAGCATAATAATAACAACCTCTCCATAATATGCCTCAACTTCCTCAATACTATTATCTAATAGAATACCTAGAATACGTGTATAATCCATAACATTCATGTTGATAGATTTGATTTCATATAATATCTCTAGTTTAACAGGTATTTTCTTTTTTTGCATAATGGTAAGTTTTTCCATAAGTAATGATTTGATTTCACTTATCTTAATATTTGACAACTGTGTAACAAGATTCATTTTTTCCCCTATGGAGTCATCAAAATCATTCATCATTTGGGATAATCTTTGTTCGATTTCTTGTACATTGCCTTCTTTGCTTTGCAAATACAATGAAACCATCATGTTGTGATAATCATGTTTAAACTCTCTCATGTTCTGCTGAATCGATTCCAGTGATTGAATATAAAGATTTTGTTGCTGTAACATCATACTCAAATATTTCTGCTGTTCTTTTGCTTGAACACTTTGGATAACGAAATAGAATAAAGCAAGGAAAAATATGACAACAAATGTCAGTATGAATTGTTCTATTGCCATGAATCCTGGTTCTTCTCTTTGAATGATCATCTGCATTGCTGGAAAAATTAACAAAAATCCAATAGATAATCCGATAGTTTTAGGATACGATATAGGATGTTCCTCCAGCATATTTACATATGTATGGATATGACTTTTTTTGATTAGATAATCAATGATCATATATGTTAAAAACAAATTCACATAAGCAAGCAGATAATAGAGTATGTGCTGATTATTGGAAAGCAAATAAGTCATGTTATTAAATGTATAGATGATCAGCTGATATAAGGACCATAAAAGTGAAAAAAGGAATATAGATAACTTTAGATTTCTATCAAGCAGTAAATAAATCATAATCTCAAAAACCACAATATTAGATACATTCGCAAAAAAATAATAAATAGCACTATTACTATTCAAAAAGGAATTGAGAGAAGGAAAAAGCATCTGCAGTATACCAAACAGAGGTGTGTAGACAACACAGGATAATAGTGTTACTCCGAATGCTTTCAGATAATTGACTTGCGTATATCTTATTTTTTGATAAAGGATGAGGATCAAAAATGCTAAAAGAAAATTTAAAATCAAATTTTCTAAAATAGTTACTAACATATTGTTATCTCCTGAATAAATTCATTATTTTCCACTCTTGTTTCCATCGTCATATTTTCATTTTGATGCATGATTTCTTGAAGTATGCTTAATCCCATACCACGATTATTTCCTTTTGTAGAATATCCTTCTTGAAATATTTTTTCGCAGTCAATTTCTCTACAAATCGTATTACTGATTGTCATTGTCAGCTGACCATTGGTTGCCGCAAGAAAAACAAGATGAATTTTACCATTATTCTCTTTCACTTCTTCCATTGCGTTATCAATAAGAATTCCTAGACAGCGTATGAAATCAAATGCTGGCATATTTATTTTAGAAAATGGATATAATACTTCTAACTTTACTGAAATGTTTGATTTTTGCATCTCAGTCATTTTCTTCATCAGTAGACTCTTCACTTCTGGAATTTGAATATTAGCTAACTGATTGGTTATGTTCATTTTCTTTCCAATATGTTCATCAAAATCATTGATCATTGTTTTCAGTGATTTCTCTACATTTTCTATATCTCCTTTTTGGCTTGATAAATATAGTGATGACATCTGATTTTGATAGTCATGTCGAAAAATACGCATTTGTTTTTGAATATCTTCTAATTCATTGATATACATGTTTTGCTGGTCAACAATCATGTTTTTTAATTCTTCACTTTCTTTTTGGAGCTGTTGAAGTCTTACTCTTCTCGTAAAAGAAATAACACCTACATACATAAAGACATACGTTAAAATATTAATGGCTACTGTATTAAGTTCAATGCTTTGTGAAATTTCCATTCCGCATATCAACAAGAAAACAGCCACTTCAAAAAATATCATTTTCCATGTTTTTCTATATTTTTTGAGAATGTTTTGCATAACATTTTCTAATTCAAACTTTTTATAGATCCAAAGCATTAGATAATAATAGACAATAAAGCCTACTGCATTTGATAACGTATTGCCAATACTTAAGATTTGTGGAGAAATATTGAAAATAATGCAAACATATTGCCAGAGTGATACCAATATCAAAGCAATCGGAAATGATATCATAAGAAAGAAAAGATATAAGACTGTAACTCTCATCATAATTTCTTTTATATTTTGTCTTTCAAGTAGAATGATTGTACAACAATTAAGCGTTATACTGATAATTGTACTAAAAGAAAGAGGTCCAAAATGATAACGATAATAAAGAGGATATAAAATAAATGAATGAAAACAGCTAACAGCAAAACCAAATATAAATAATAATAACTTTGATTTCTCTTTTTTGGTCGTTTTATAATAAAGCATAAAGAAGAAAAACTCAGAAAAAGCATTTAGTAATGTCATTTGTAGCATCGTATTCACCTCAATATCATCTCTTGTCATTCATTATATCAATATTTTAAGTAGTGGTAAAAACATTTTTATTAAATTGATCTCTTACTAAAACAAAAATAAAATAATATTTGTTATCATTACAGAAAAAACAATTTGTTTTGATAAGCAAGCCAAGATAAAAAAAGTGCAAAAATCATTAAAAAAATAACCCAATATTCTTTATTATTTCATAAGATGCAAAAAAGCTCGATAAAATCGAGCCTTCCGTATTCTATAATAAATATTTTTAAATATTATCCTGTCTTTCGTAATATTCTATTCAACACCTACAATAAATGAATATACTGGTTGTTTTCCATTTACACATTCGATTTCAGCTTCAAAGTGATCTTCAACATAACTTTCAATATCTTCAACTTCGTCTTCAGTTACATCTTCACCATAAATTAAAGTAATAATTTCTGAATCTTCATCAACCAATCCATTTAAAGTTTCTTTTAAAGCTTCTACTTTATTTGGAACACAAGCAATAATCTCTTTTTCACATAATGCCATATATTGATTAGCCTTAATATCCACACCATCAATATTTGTATCTTTAATCGCAAAAGTCACTTGTCCAGTTTTCACATTTGCAATAGCCTCATTCATTTCATTTAAATTGTCTTCTAAAGACACTTCTGGATTAAACATAATACATGCTGATAAACCTTGTGGAATTGTTTTAGAAGGAATCACATGAACATCTACTTCATCTTCTAAAATAATAGCTGCCTGTTGTGCTGTCATCACAATGTTTGAGTTATTTGGTAATATAATGACATGTTTTGCATTAACATCACGAATAGCTTGAACAATATCTTCAGCAGAAGGATTCATCGTTTGCCCACCACTGACAACATAATCACAATGCAATTCTAAGAACATATCTTTAATACCGTCACCAGCAGCCACACTAATAATAGACACATCCTTAGGTTCTTTCTTTGGTGCTGTTAATGTAGCTTTTGCATTAGCAGCAGGTGTACTATTAGCTTCTAAAATAGAATTATGCTGTTCTTGCATATTTTCAATCTTTAATTTAATAAACTCACCATATCTTTGTGCCACATTTAAAGCATTTCCTGGTTTTAATGTATGCACATGAACTTTCACTATATCTTCATCCTGAACAACAACAATACTATTACCAGGCAATCTTTCTAGTTCATTACGTAAATTTTCTTCTTTAAAAACTTTTATTTTTGCTGGATCCAATCTAAAAATAAATTCTGTACAATAACCATATGCATCTTCACTATCAGATTCAACATCAACAAGTGCTTCTTTTGCATTATCGTTATTAATATCTACACGTTCAATTTCTTCACCAGCTAAAGCAGCCATAAACCCTGTTAAAATCAATAAGAGACCAGCACCACCACTATCAACAACACCAACTTCTTTTAATACAGGTAAAAGTTCTGGTGTTCTTTCCAATGATTCTTCAGCTTCTTTTACAAAGTAAGAAAAAACATCTTCGATTTCCATACCCGGTTTTGCATATTTTACAACAGCTTCACTTGATTCTCTTATGACAGTTAAAATTGTACCTTCAACAGGACGCATAACAGCTTTATAAGCTACTTTTGCTCCATTTTGTAAAGCTTGTGCTAATTCTACAGCATCCACTTGAGATTTTCCCTCAAAAGCCATAGAAATACCTCTAAAGATCTGTGATAAAATAACACCAGAGTTTCCCCTTGCTCCCATCAATAAACCTTTAGATAATTTTTTTGAAATTTCATATATATCGTTAGAATCTAACTTTTCAATCTCATCTGCCCCAGAACTAAATGTTAAAGACATATTTGTACCTGTATCTCCATCAGGCACAGGAAAAACATTTAGTGCATCAATTTCTGGATGATTATTATGCAAAACAGTCGCACCTGTTATAACCATCTCTTTAAACTGTTTACCATCAATGATTCTCATGTTAACCCTCCACTAATCTGTTACACGAATGCTTTGTACAAAAACATTCACTGCTTCAATATCAATATCTAAAGTTGTTTCTAAAACATATTTCACTTTCTTTTGAACTTCATAAACAACCTCAGAAATTTTGACACCATATCCAACGATAATATAGACATTTAAAATGATTCCTGTTTCCCCATCTTCTACGACAATCCCTTTAGCATAATTATCTTTACCTAAAAGATCATAAAAACCATCTTTCATAATCTTTTGGCTTGCCATTCCAACAACTCCATAGCATTCAGTTGCAGCACCCCCAGTAATGCTAGCAACGACATCTAATGAAAGATGAATATCTCCTAAATCAGTTGTTTTTGTTATCATAACTATTCCTCCGTTCTTATCATAAATTCATAAATAGTTAACTATATTATATCTTATTTTTAAATTGTTGACAATTATTTCATAACAATGCATACGCATTATAACCCACTTATATTATCTTGTAAATAAAATTTAAAAAAATATTGAAATATTCATATTTTTCATATATTATATTTACGTTCAAATACAAAATATTTTTTATGTTTATATAAAAAAGTATTTGCATTTTCTTTTTATTAATGATATTATACTTAGGTATGTGAATGACACTTTGTAAAGGATGGTGAATATAATGGCTAGAAAATGTGAAGTGAGCGGAAAAGGACCTATGTCTGGTAATTCTCGTTCTCATGCATTAAATGCAACTAAGAGAAAATGGAATGTTAACTTACAAAAAGCTACTATTTTAGTCAATGGTAAACCAAAAAAAGTAAAAATTTCAGCAAGAGAATTAAGAACTCTTAGAAAAAGTGCTTAATGATAAAGATTGCATCCTTCCTGGATGCTTTTTTTATGCCCTTTTATTCAATCATTATACCCTATCATATGAAAAAAGAAGATAACAAATTCATGCTATCTTCTAAAACCTTTTTTGAATTGATCAAAGATTGATTCTTTTTTTGCGGCTTTTTTTAACTTATGATAAAGATCTTTTTCTTCACGAGATAATTTTGTAGGAATCTTAACATCAATTTTAACAAATTGATCTCCATAATTATCACTACGTAAATCCTTCACACCTTTACCCTTTAAACGTAATGTTGTACCTGGTTGTGTTCCTTCTGGAACTTTTAATGTCACATCACCATAAACTGTTGGGACATCTACTTCACAACCTAGAGTGGCATCAACTGCTGAAATTGGAATAGAAATATAAATGTTTCTACCATCACGTTGGAAGTGTTGATGTGGTTTGACATAGATTTCAACATATAAATCACCATTAGGTCCACCATTTGTACCACGACGTCCTTTACCTTGAACACGTAACTGTTGGTGTGTATTAATACCAGCTGGTATATTTAATTCAACTGTTATATTTTTATTGACATATCCATTACCATGACAGTGAGGACATTTTTCTTTAACCACTTTACCTGTACCATGGCAATCAGGACATGTTGTCTGATTTACAAATGTTCCAAAAGGCGAACGTTGTTGTGTACGAATCGTACCTGTTCCACCACATCTAGAACATGTCTGATAATCGTTAGGTGTTTTCGCACCAGTTCCATGACAATGTGAACATTGTTCATCATAATTGATTTTAATTTCTGCCTTCTTACCTTTAATAGCATCCATAAAATCAATTTCTAATTGAACAAAGCGGTCTTCACCACGCATAGGTCCACTTTTTCTTTGACGTGATCCTCCACCACCAAAGAATGAACCAAAAATATCTCCTAAGTCAACATCTTCAAAGCCACCAAATCCGCCAAAGCCTCCGGCTCCTCCACCGAATCCACCAGCTTGATCAAATGCAGCATGACCATAACGATCGTAGGCAGCTTTTTTATTGTCATCAGATAAAACATCATAGGCTTCCTGAACTTCTTTAAACTTTTCTTCTGCTCCAGGTTCCTTATTGACATCAGGGTGATATTTTTTAGCCATTTTACGATATGCTCTTTTTATTTCATCAGCACTGGCACTCTTTGATATACCTAGCACTTCATAATAATCTCTTTTTTCAGCCATAATCTCACCTCTTGACTAGATAAAACCAAGGCAAAGCCTTGGCTTTATTTTAATTTTTTTCTGTAAAATCTGCATCAACAACATCATCATCTTGAGTTGCTGTATTTGAAGCATCACCTGTTGGATTAGCTCCTTGTTGTGATTGTTGATATTGATATGCTGCCATTTGTTGAGCAACTTGTTCTAATTCACTCATTTTTGCTTCAAGTGTAGCCATATCGTTAGCATCTAATGCTTTCTTTAATTCATCTCTTAAAGCAGTAGCTTGAGCTTTTTGATTATCATCAATCTTATCACCTTGTTCAGCTAAAGCTTTATCGATTTCATTAATCATTTGTTCAGCTTTATTTCTTGTTTCAATATCTTTACGTTTCTTTTCGTCATCAGCTTTATTTGCTTCAGCTTCTTTAACCATTCTATCAATTTCTTCATCACTTAAACCAGTTGAGTTTTGAATAGTGATAGATTGTTCTTTTTGTGTTTTCATATCTTTTGCTTTAACATTAACAATACCGTTAACATCAATGCTGAAAGTCACTTCAATTTGAGGTACTCCTCTAGGTGCAGGTTCAATACCATCTAATTTAAATAAACCTAATTGTTTATTATCTTTAGCCATTGTTCTTTCACCTTGTAATACGTTGATATCAACAGCAGGTTGATTATCAGCAGCAGTAGAGAAGATTTGTGATTTAGTTGTTGGGATAGTTGTATTTCTTTCAATTAAGACAGTCATAACTCCACCCATTGTTTCAATACCTAATGATAATGGTGTTACATCTAGTAAGACAATGTCTTTAACATCTCCAGCAATAACTCCACCTTGGATTGCAGCACCCATAGAAACAACTTCATCAGGGTTTACTGATTTGTTAGGTTCTTTTCCAAGTAATCTCTTTACTGATTCTTGAACTGCAATAATACGTGTAGAACCACCAACTAATAAAACTTGATCAATATCACTTGGAGACATACCTGCATCACTTAATGCTTGTCTTACAGGTCCTTCTGTACGCATAACTAAATCATGTGTTAATTCATCAAATTTAGCTCTTGTTAGTGTTAATTCAAGATGTAATGGACCAGCAGGACCAGCCGAAATGAATGGTAATGAAATTTGAGTTTGCATCATACCAGAAACATCTTTTTTCGCTTTTTCTGCAGCTTCTTTTACACGTTGCATAGCCATTTTATCGTTGCTTAAGTCAACACCTTGTTCTTTTTTGAATTCAGCAACAATCCAGTTCATGATAGCTTGGTCAAAGTCATCTCCACCTAAATGGTTATCACCAGCAGTAGCTAAAACTTCAAACATACCATCAGCTAAATCAAGGATAGAAACGTCAAATGTTCCTCCACCTAAGTCATAAACTAAAACTTTTTGTTCTTTATCTAATTTATCAACACCAAATGCTAATGCTGCTGCAGTTGGTTCGTTGATAATACGTTCAACTTCTAATCCAGCAATTTTACCAGCATCTTTTGTTGCCTGACGTTGAGCATCATTGAAATATGCAGGTACTGTAATAACAGCACGATTAACTGATTCACCTAAATAAGATTCAGCAGTTGCTTTTAAGTTTTGTAAAATCATAGCTGAAATTTCTTGAGGTGTATAATCTTTACCATTAACATGTTCTTTATAGTTTGTACCCATATGTCTTTTAATTGACATAACAGTTTCTTTGTTTGTAACTGCTTGACGTTTAGCAGCTTCACCAACAATAATTTCTCCATTTTTGAAAGCAACAACAGATGGAGTTGTTCTTAATCCTTCAGGATTTGCAATAACTTTTGCTTCACCATTTTCCATCACACTTACACATGAGTTTGTTGTTCCTAAATCAATACCAATAATTTTATTACCCATAATGATCATCCTCCTAAAATTTATTCATTGACTTTGACTAAAGATGCACGAATAACGCGATCTTTCAATTTGTAACCTTTTTGAAGTTCTTCTACAACAACATTGTGATCAAAATTTTCATCTTGTGTTGTCATTACTGCCTGATGTAGATTTGGATCAAATTCTTTACCTTGAGCTTCAATCACTTCTACACCATTTTTCTTTAAAATGTTCATCAACTGATCAAAGATCATCTGATAACCTTTCAAGAAAGTTTGAACTTCTTCACTTGGATTTTGCACATTCAACGAACGTTCAAAATTATCCACTACTGGAAGCAATTCTTCAATAAATGACTGCATCATAAATTTTAATGAATTTTGATGTTCTTTTTCTAAACGTCTTTTTAAGTTTTCCATATCTGCAAAAACTTTATAATAATCCGTTTTCCATGTATTGACTTCTTCTTCCAATTTTTTCATTTGCTTTTCTAAGCTTTCTGTTGTATTCTCATCTTGCTTTTCTTCATTTTCATTTGTTTGTTCATCTACAACTTCTTCTGTCACTTCTTCTTTTTCAGTTTCCTTTTCCTTTGCCATTGTTTCACCTCTATTCATCATCTTCATCATTTTGACTTACAAGAACTTCTTCTAAGCTCTTTGAAATATACTCAACTAAAGAAACGACTTTCTCATAAGGCATACGCGTTGGCCCAATGACTGAAATAGATCCTTTAGACTCATTCCCTGTTTTAAACGAAGCTGAAATCACCGAAACATCATTTAAATCCTTTATTGGTGAATCACTTCCAATTCTGACCGTTACACCATCTTCCAAAGCAATCGGTTCCAAACTTTTCCAAGATTGTGAATTTTCAAATGCAGTTACTAAACGACGTAATTTATTCACATCGTTATATTCTGGCTGATATAACATATTCTCTTTTCCAGAAAAATAAACATTGTTATTCGCAAACTTCATAAATGCTTCCAAGAAAGCATTGAATAGAACTTCATGTTCTTTAATACGAGCACTTAATATAGGTTTGACATCTCTTTCTAAATGATAAACGACTTGATTCATTGGTGTTCCATCAAGCAATTCATTCATGACATTGACACAACTCGTTAAATCTTCCATATAAGCATTATTTTTAATATTGAAGTTTCGATTTTCAACATGTCCTTTATCTGTGACGATAATGGCTGTCACAGTATGTTCAGATAAAGGAACAAGTGTAATATTCTGTAAATGTTCATAAATTGCATTTGGTCCTAATGCGACTGTTGTCAAATGAGTCAATTGACTTAAAATTTGGCAACTCTCTTTAATAATTTCATTTAAAGAGCGATGTCGATCTCCCAAAATTGTTGAAACCTGATTTTTCACCTCGTCATCTACACTAGGTTGCATCAAGGTATCGACATAAAAACGATATCCTTTTGTTGATGGGACACGCCCTGAAGACGTATGCGTCTTCTCTAAGTAACCGTGTTCTTCTAGAAACGACATTTCATTTCTAATTGTTGCACTCGAATAAGGAAGCTGATATTTCGTCATTAAGGTTTTTGATCCTACTGGCTCAGCCGTTTCCACAAATTCTTCAACAATACATTTTAAAATCAATAATTGCCTAGCTGTCAGCATATCATAGCCTCCTTTAGCACTCCTTTTCCTCTTGTGCTAATTACATTATACTCATCTTTTTAGCACTGTCAACACTTTTGTGCTAAAAAAGAATGAAAAACAGGTCATCCCTGTTCATCTTCTAAAAAATCTATTAAAATATTATTGAGATAATCCATCCCTAAAGATGTTGTTTTTAAATATCCATTCGTTATTTCTAAAAAATTCATATTTTGATATTTAGTAATGACATCTTGATATTTCACTTGAAAATCAATATCAAATAATCTATTCATTTCCTCAAGAGAAATCCCTTCATTCAAACGTAAACCCATCATGATTTTTTCAAACAAGTAATCCTCCATAGACAATGGAATATCATTTTCTAAATAATGATGATTCAAATAACGTGTCAAAGATTTTGTATTTTCATAACGATGATGTTTTTTTAACGAATGTGCAGAAAGACCAATCCCCTCATAATCCTGATAATGCCAATATACAAGATTATGTAACGATGGTTTATAACGATAATAATTACTCACTTCATATTGATGGAAACCATATTTTTTTAATTCCTGACGTATAAAATGATACCACTTGGCATCTTCTTCATCATCTAAAGGCTGATAATTCATATTTTTCAAGATTGTATGATCCTCTAAAATCAACGCATAATAGGAAACATGTCCTATGTCTAATTGACATAATTGTTGAATATCTGCTTGAACATCTTCTAATGTCTGATCTGGTAAACCATACATCAAGTCAATATTAATATCTTGAAAGCCTATTGTTTGAGCATCTTTTATGAGTTCTAAAACTTGTTTAGAGGTATGAACTCTACCAATCTTTTTTAATAAATCATCACGAAAGGTCTGGACACCAATGCTTAAACGATTGACACCATTTTGAAAACAAAGCTCTAATTTTTCTTGATCCATTGTTTCTGGATTGACTTCGATACTATATTCTTGAACTTGTTTGGAAAAAGGTTTTAATAATTCAAATAAGTATTGAAGCTGCTGATAAGTAAGAGCAGTTGGTGTTCCACCACCAATATAGATACTATCATAAGATGTTGATAAAGCTTTATCTTTTATTTCAAAAGATAAAGCTTTTAAATAATCCCAGGACCATTTTTCATCATAAAAGACTTTACAAAAATCACAGTAGCTACAAATATGCTGACAGAATGGAACATGAACATATAAAGCACTCATGATAAACCAAATTCTTTCGCCAATCCACCTAGAGAGGTTTCTTTATAATCACTAGATAAATCTTTACCCGTTTCTTTCATGACTTTGACAATAGTATCAAAAGACACTTTGTTTTTTCTTAAATAACCTAACTGTTTAGCTAACATTGCTGCATCTAATGCACGTAATGATCCATATCCATTACGCTCAATACATGGAATTTGAACATAACCACCTACAGGATCACAAGTCAATCCTAGATTGTGTTCTAATCCCATTTCAGCAGCATACTCTATTAACGAATTATTAAGTTCATATATCCAAGCCATTGTAGCAGCCGCCATTGCACAGGCCGTTCCTACTTCTGCCTGACAACCACCATCAGCACCAGAAATTGTACCATTTGTTTTAACAACATTACCAAATAAACCGCCAATAGCTAAAGCTTTAATCAAATCTTTCTTTTCAATATGTAATTGCTTATAACAATAATAAAGAATAGCTGGCATAATACCACTCGCCCCACATGTTGGTGCTGTCACAATCTGTCCACCATCAGCATTTTCTTCTGACACAGCATAAGCATAACTAGAAATAAATAGTCTTTCACGATCAGCTTCACGTCGCGTATTTTGCGCCTGTTGAAACATTGATTTTGCTACTCTTTTTAATTTTAGCTTTCCTTGAATGACTCCTTCTTTTTTCAAACCATTTTCAACACTTTCAAACATAGCTTCCAATATATCAGAAAGAAAATGATCAAAATCTTCACCTTCATTTTCTAAAACATAATCATATAAAGAAATACCATGAACATCTACATAGTCAAGTATTTCTTTCATTGTATTTTGTTGATATACCTGAACTGGATCTTGAGCCAAATCTCCTTTAAATAGGATGGAACCACCACCAATAGAATAAACTTCTACCGTTTTCATTTCTACATCATCCTTATAAACATGAACAATCATGCCATTAGGATGAAAAGGTAATTCTTCACTTTTAAAAGAAAATTGAACAGGTTTTGGCGCAAAAGTCTTTTCAATTATATAATCAGTTAAATGTCCCTTCCCTGTTAAAGCCAATGAACCGTGTAAATCAACATGAAAATGTGTGGCTTCAGGATACATTTCACTTATTTTTAAGGCTGCCCTTTGAGGACCCATCGTATGTGATGAAGAGGGTCCAACACCAATTTTAAATAATTCTCTCATTGATTCCATTTTCCATTTCCTCCCATTCGCATTAAAAAGAGTTCTAAACCCTTGTATTTATCAATTTTTCCTGTTTTTATCGCAATATCAAGTTGTGATAATTCATCAATACAAACCAATAATTCTTTCAAATCAAAATTTCGACTATCTCGTCTAATATACCACAAACGGCCAGATTTAATAGATAACATTTGGGCTATCTCTTTATCATTATAGCCTTTTCTATCCAACAATTTCACCTGATATAATAAACGCATAGCATTTCCAATCAAAACAATCAATTTCACTGGTTCTTCATTATTCATAATAAGATCTTTATAGATACGAAAACTTCTCGCTGTTTCCTTATTTAAAATAGCTTGAGTTAATTCAAACACATTTTCTTCAATCTGTTTACTCACTAACAAATCAACTGTCTGTGTTGTAATATGCTTTGTATATAAACAAAGTTTTTGAACTTCCTGAGAAATTTCTAATAAATTATTTGGCATACGCGATAAAAACAACCTTAAAGCTTCTTCATCAATCTCACAGCCACGACTTTTAATAGCCTGATGTGTGGCTTTATATAATTGATGTTCATCCATTTTTTCAATATCATAAAAATGAGCATTTTTACGCAACTCTTTAACAACTTTTTTTCTTTCATCAAAATTTCTTTGATCATGATAGATGACAAGAACTGTAGTAGGATTGTCTAGTTTTAAATAATCCATAAATTTTTGAATATCTTCATCACTTGCTATTTTTTGTTTTTGCGTTGTCAAAAAAACGGGGTTTTTCACAACAATCATTTTATACTCACTTAAAAAAGGTGGTGTTAAAGCATCTTCTATGATAGATGATAACGGTGTGTCCTGACACCAATATGTCACAATATTCATATCATCTTCCTGAATATGATATTTTTTCTTTAATGTCTTCAATCTTTGTTCCATTAATAATTTATCTTCACCATAAATAACAAAATTCATAGAATCACCCCACGCCTATCATTATACATGAATCACCTTAAAATGTAACGCTCTTTTCCATAAAATCGAATATGAAACATCCCATCTTGATCAGTACGTAAAATTGTGATTCCTTTTCTTTGCAATCGTTCAATCACTTCTAATGATGGATGATGATACATATTATCCTTCTTGACACCAATCATTGCAATTTCAGGATGAATTTGTGATAAAAAAGTGGCTGATGTAGCCGTTGCACTTCCATGATGAGATACTTTAAGAACATCAACATCTAAGTCTTGAAGCTGTTTTTCAACATCCTTTTCAACAGCAACAGAAGCATCCCCCATAAACAGGATATTCATAGCTGGTAAAGTCACATACATGAGTAAAGACTGGTCATTTGAATCACTATAAATTTTGTTACTTTTTAACATTTGAATATGAGCACATCCAATTTGTCGACTCTCTTCAAAACTATCAATCACTTGTCCAACTGAAAAATGTTCCAGCAAAGAATCTAATGCTCCACAATGATCAAAATCATCATGAGAAATATAAACATAATCTAAATGTGAAATTCCAACTGACTTTAAATAGGGAATAATTGTTTGTGTAGCCAAATCATATTCCTGATGACCTCCAGTATCAATTAAAATATGCCCCTGATTCATTGGTAAACGAATCAAAGTACAATCTCCTTGTCCAACATCAATCATAGTCACTTCTCCATAAATCTTATATTGACTCCATACATTTAACACCAGCATTAATGAAACTAAAGCACATATATCATGGCGATAACGACGCTGGAGCTCCTGACGTAATAAAAGTCGAAAATAAAAGAAATAAAACAAGACAAGCCATGCTAATGTAGGTTTTGAAAAAACAATAAAATGATTGATTGTTTCTAAAAAAGATAAAGTACTTTGAAAAACACTTACATAATATTTTAAAATAATTTCTAAAGCAGGAAAAATAATTGAAAAAATACATAAACTATAAAAATATTCAATAAAAAGATTCAAAATATCACTAACAAAAAAAGCAATCAGTGGAATTTGAGCATTAAGTGTGAGAATAATAGGTAAAGAAGATAAATAAATCCAAAATGAAGAATAACGCATATGTTGTGTCAATAAAACAATAAAATAAACAAAATAAGAAAAAACAAAAGAAATATTAAAAATGATATAAGGATTATAAAATAAAGATGCCATAATCAAAATAGCAAAAACATCTAATTTATTCAGCCACTTTTTCAATAAATCATACAACAATAAAACAAAAAAAGCACGATATAAAGACACAAGCATTGGGATAGAAAAAATATAAAAACCAATCAATAAATAGGTTATCAATCGAGACAAAGAACGTGGTAAAAATAAACTAAGAACATTTTTAATAAGAGCATACAAAATATGAATATGCATACCTGATAAAGCAAACATATGGACTAAAGATAAATCTGTCAAAACCTGATAATCATCATGAATGCTTTCATTTCTTTCACCCAAAATAAATAATTTCTGATAATCATTTATATCCTGATGGTCTGATAAACGCTGTTCCAGCCAGTGATAAAATGTAGGATGATGCTGTTGCTTGAGTAATGTCTGTAAATAAGCTTTATGAAAAATCTTTTGTCCATAAAGATAATCTTTTTCACAGAAAGCATAATCATTTGTATTTTCATAAAGTTCTAGTGGTTCAACTTTTGCTTTAATCACATCACCATATTCAATAGCTTCCTGATGATAAAGCTTAACGGTTCCTATATCTGTTTTCAAATAACAATATTTTTCACTTGCTTTGACGACTTCACCTTCAATCACTGAAGGTAATTGTAAAATATAATGTGGCTGTAAATAAAAAATGATACATAAAAGTATCATCAAACATAAATGATATAAAGATAATCGTCGATAAACAAAAATAGCATAAACCCCTAATAACAAATAAAAAAGTGGATGAAGAACTTTTCCCAATGTCAGACATAGAAGTCCTAATGCATAATAGAAACAATGATATCTTATAAGCATAGATATTCCCTAAGCCTTAAATATGTTTTTTCTCCAATTCCACTGATATTCATAATATCCTCAATTGTTTCAAAAGGATGTTGTTGACGATAATCAATAATTTTTAACGCTGTTTTTTCGCCTACTCCCTGCAAACTCATAAGTTCCTCTTGGCAAGCATTATTTAAAGAAATCGCATGCTCTTGTTGGGGTGGTATATATAAACGACTTTCATCTTCAACAATCTTATCACCCTTTACAGAGTTTAAATTAGCTTGCTCAGAAACACCAACCTCATCAATAATATCCTGAATTGTTTTTTCACCTTCAAATTCATACTTTCCTGTTTTTAAAAATTCCCCTTCTAAAATAACATAAGACAAAGAAATCATCTCTTCTTTTTGAACATCTGGTTTTTGAAAATCATATACAATAGAACATATCATTAAAATAATCAGACCTAACACTTGATATTTCTTTTTCATAAATACCTCCTCAAATAAAAAAAGAATCCTAAGATTCTTTTAAAATGTGAAAATGCTGATATGCTAATTCAGTAACAACACGCCCTCTAGGCGTTCTTTTAATCAATCCTGTCTGCAATAAATAAGGTTCATAAACATCTTCTAAAGTCAATGGTTCTTCACCAATGCTTGCAGCAATAGCCTCTAAGCCAACTGGCCCACCACGAAAACGTTGAATAATACCTAATAGATATTTATGATCAACATCATCTAAACCTAATTCATCTACTTTTAACGATTGTAAAGCTTCCACTGTTCTTTCTTTTGTAATAACATCATCACCATTATATTGGGCAAAATCTCTCACTCGTCTAAATAAACGATTGGCAATTCTTGGTGTTCCACGTGATCTTTTGGCTAATTCAATTTTAGCTTCATCATCCATTTCAATATGATAAACCTGGCTGGTACGATTAATAATAGATGTTAATTCTTCAACATTGTAATATTCAAGTTTAGAAACAATACCAAAACGATCTCTTAATGGTGCTGATAAATCACCAGCACGTGTTGTCGCTCCAACAAGTGTAAAAGGTGGCAAATCAATGCGAATAGAACGTGTTGAAGCTTCTTTTCCAATAACAACATCTACATAGAAATCTTCCATTGCTGGATATAAAATTTCTTCTACTACTTTATTCAAACGATGAATTTCATCAATAAATAAGACATCTCCAGGTTCAAGCGAAGTTAAAATAGCAACCAAATCACCAGTTTTTTCAATACTTGGTCCAGTTGTTGCTTTTAAATGCGTTCCCATTTCATTAGCAATAATCATGGACATAGTTGTTTTTCCTAAACCAGGTGGCCCATACAATAAAACATGATCCAATGTTTCATTTCTTAGTTTAGCCGCCCCAACAAAAACTTTTAAATTCTTCTTCAAATGACTTTGTCCAATATATTCATCAAAAGATTGAGGTCTTAATTGATTTTCTTCATCTTCTATATGTTCATTGATATCTAAAACATCATGATTTAAATCCATAGTCACCCTCCTATATCTTGACTAATAAACCTAGAGCTTTTTTTACATACCCATTTGTATCTAGCGATTCATGAGAAAGTGTATTCATCACACGATCAACATCCTGACGTTTATATCCTAAAGCTATCAAAACTTCTACAGCTTCATCAAATTCTACTGATGTTAAAACAATTTGTGATGATGGTATATCAAATTTACCTTGTAAATCTAATACAATCTGTTGAGCGGCCTTAGGTCCAATACCTGGGATTTTTCTTAAATAGGTAATATTTTTGGATTCAATTGCTGAAATAATTGCTTGAACATCACCAGTAGCCAAAATACCAATAGCCGTTTTACAACCAATTCCCTTGACAAGTATCAACTTTAAAAATAAATCTTTTTCTTCTTTGGTTAAAAAACCAAACAAAATAATACCATCTTCTCTGACCTGTTGATACACATAAACTAATGTTTCTTTTCCTTTTGTAAACTGATAAGGATTGGAAACATAAATCAAATAACCAATTCCTTGATTATCTACCACGATATGATCTTTACACATATCGACAATAACACCTTTAATATAACTATACATGTGACAACTCCCATTTCATAATATCCACATCATTATAGCACACTTTTAACATAAATAAAAAAATGAGAAGCAATTTTCTCATTTTTTCATCTATTTCATCTATTATGGAATTGGTCTATTCATAAAACTCAAATTCAAAATCTAAAATTGAAACTGTGTCTCCAGCTTGAACACCTGCCACACGCAAAGCATCATCCAAACCAATATTACGCATTTTCTGTGCAAAACGTTTGACACCATCATCGCTACCAAGCGATGCCATTTGAACAATTTTTTCCACTCTTTCACCAGTAACGTGCCATTGCCCATTACCCATATTATGAATTTCAAATCCAATTTCATCTGGTTTTTCATATGTATAGAGAACACTGTTTTCTGTTTCTTCCTCTTCACTGGCAAATGATGGTGTACGATCCAATAAGTCCGCAATTGCATAAAGAACCATATCTACACCTTCTTGAATCAAAGCAATAACAGGAAAAACAGGAATATCTTCATTCAATTGGGCTTTAAAACGTTCAAGATTTTCCTCAGCTGCAGGTTCATCCATCTTATTAGCAACAATGATTTGTGGTCTATCTAATAAACGATATTTATATTCACCAAGCTCTTTATTAATAGCCAAATAATCTTCATAAGGATCACGACCTTCAGTACCACCCATATCAATAACATGAACAATAACACGACATCTTTCAATATGACGTAAGAACTGATGCCCTAATCCTTTTCCTTGACTGGCTCCTTCAATTAAACCTGGTAAATCAGCCATAACAAATGAACGTCCATCTTTAGATTGAGCCACTCCTAAATTAGGAACAATTGTTGTGAAATGATAATCAGCAATCTCTGGCTTTGCACGTGTTACAACTGATAATAACGTTGATTTCCCCACTGATGGGAATCCAACCAACCCAACATCCGCAAGTAATTTTAATTCACAAATCAAATTATATTTTTCACCAGGTTCTCCGCGTTCGCAAATAGTTGGAGCAGGATTACGACTTGTTGCGAATCGTGCATTTCCACGTCCACCACGTCCACCTTTAGCAATCACCGCTCTTTGCTTATCATGAGTTAAATCAGCTAAAACACGTCCACTATCTTCATCATAAATGACAGTTCCAACAGGAACTTTTAAAATCATATCAGCACCATCTGCACCATGCATCTTTTTAGCCATTCCCTGACCACCGCTTTTTGCTTTATATTCACGATGATATCTAAAGTCTAATAGAGTGGAAAGTGATGTTGTAGCTTCAAAAATAATGCTACCACCTTTTCCACCATCTCCTCCAGCAGGTCCACCTTTAGGTACATAGGCTTCACGACGAAAGGCCACAACACCGTCGCCACCTTTACCTGCTTCAACATAAATATGTACTTTATCAATAAACTTCATCTTTTCACCTTCTTTACCGTCTTTTTCAAAAAAAGAACCCCATATAAGGGGTTCCTATTAAGCAGCTGGATAAACAGAAACTTTTTTTCTTGTTCTTCCGTCTCTTTCAAATTTCACAACACCATCTACTTTTGCAAATAAAGTGTCATCTCCACCTTTTCCAACATTTACACCTGGATGGATTTTAGTTCCTCTTTGTCTGTAAATGATAGAACCAGCAGTACAGAATTGCCCATCAGATAATTTAGCTCCTAATCTTTTTGATTCAGAATCACGACCATTTTTTGTTGAACCAACACCTTTTTTAGAAGCGAATAATTGTAAATCTAACTTAAACATCATGGTTTCATACCTCCATCTTTTTGATTTTCATGTATTTTGAATAAGATTCTTCAATTGTTTCCAGCATGACTTCAAATGTCCCTAGCACCACTTGAATCTGCTCATTCGTATGTTGAACCTTAATATCAATATATCCATCATTAATCTCAATCGTACCTAGCTCTTGTGATAAAAACTGATAATGCACCAATGCATTTGCAATTCCTATGCAAGCAGTACTTACTCCAGCACATACTAAATCTTTGCCATATTCAGCACTTTGAGCATGTCCAGAAACCGTTATTTGAACAATGGATTGTTTATGCTTTTTAATAACAGCTTCAATCATTATTCAGCAGCTTCTGCAGTTTCGCTTTTTGGAGCTGCTTTTCTAGCAGTTTTTTTAATATCTTTGATCACTAATTTTGTATAAGGTTGTCTATGACCTTGTTTTTTATGATAATGCTTTTTAGGATTATATTTATAGATTAAAACTTTCTTTTCTTTACCTTGTTTTTCAACTTGAGCAGTGACAGTAGCTCCTTTAATATAAGGATTACCGATTTTATTTGTTTTATCTCCAATAAATAAAACTTTATCTAAAACAACTTCTTCTCCTTCAGCAACATCTAATTTTTCAACAAAAATAGAATCTCCAACTTCAACTTTTAATTGTTTTCCACCAGTTTCAATAATTGCGTACATGATGTACCTCCTTCTTTTTATAATAATCTCAGACTCGCCAATCAAGGCAGCTAAGCTTTAATACCTTGTATGTGCGGTTGTAGCTAGAGGTCTACAACATTTGTATATTATCATTTTATCATCTTATCGTCAACATTTTTTTCAAATATTCTCACTTCTTAATGATTTTGTTGATTTCTTGGATGTGAGTGATCATAAATTTCTTTTAAATGCTGTTTTGTAATGTGTGTATAAACCTGTGTTGTTGATAAATGAGCATGTCCTAATAGCTCCTGAACAACACGTAAATCAATACCCTGTTCTAATAAATGCGTTGCAAAGGAATGACGAATGGTATGAGGATGAATTTTCTTAGTGGGATCATATGCTTTGACCACACGATTGACAATATCTTCCACACCACGATTTGTTAAAGGTTTACCAAACTTATTAATAAATACAAAATAATGATCCTGTTGTGATTTTGACATTATCTCTTGGCGATCGTTTTCAATATAATCTTTTAACCATGAAGCCGCATAATCATGAAACGGAACGTAACGATCTTTACCACCTTTTCCGTGAATCAACAGCAGTTGTCTAGAAAAATCAATTTGTGATAACTGCAACTCTACAACTTCTGAACAACGCAGTCCTGAGGCATACATTAATTCAAGCATTGCTTTATTACGACGTCCTAATGATGTATGTGTATCAATACTATCTAACAAATCTAACATTTCATCAATATATAAAAAATCTGGTTGACGTTGTGGTTCTTTCAACGATTCAATAAGTAGAAACGGATTATCATCAATGCGTTCTTCTTTTTGTAAATAGCGATAAAGTCCTCTTAGACTACTCATATGATGATTAATCGTTTTAGGTGATAAATTCTTAGTATGTAAATAAGCCAAATAGCCTCTTAAAAAAGAATACTTCACTGTTTCAAAACAAGAAATATTCTCACGCTGACAGTATTGAACAAACTCTTCAATATCTCTTTGATATCCTTTGATTGTTAAAGATGAATAGTTTTTAAAATACTGCAAATAATGTAAATATTCTTTCATTGTCTTATAAAAATCAGACATTTGAAATAAAATCCTCCATTATTTCAATAGCTCGTTTGGCATAGGCATCCTTACGTTCTTTTTTCTTCACACGCACAGCTAAATCAGGTAAAATCCCAAAATTAGCTTTCATTGGCTGAAAATCATCTTCACTACCATGAGTAATATAATATGCCAAAGAGCCCATCACTGTCTCTCTAGGAAAAATCAGTAATTCCTGATCTTGTAAATATCTTGCCATATTAATACCAGCCACTATGCCACTTTGAGCTGACTCCACATATCCTTCAACTCCTGTCATTTGTCCAGCAAAAAACAGATCATCACGATTTATAAACTGATATGTTGGTTTCAGATAGCGAGGCGAACAGATAAAACAGTTTCGATGCATAACACCATATCGTACAATTTTAGCATTTTCTAAACCAGGAATCATATGAATAATACGTTCCTGTTCTCCCCATTTTAAATGTGTCTGGAAGCCAACAATATTATAAAGTGAACCAACAGCATTGTCTTGTCTTAATTGAACAACCGCATATGGTCTTTGACCATCCTTTTCTAATCCAACAGGTTTCATCGGTCCGAAAAGTAAAGTCTGTTTTCCTCTTCTGGCAATTTCTTCAAAAGGCATGCAGCCTTCAAAAAACTTTTCTTCAAAATCTTTTGGTTTAACAACTTCAGCTTCAATTAAAGCTTTATAAAAAGCTTCAAATTGTTCTTCATTCATCGGACAGTTAATATATTCAGCATCTCCTTTATCATATCTTGATTTGAGATAAGCTTTTGAAAAATCAATACTTTCTTTTTCTATGATAGGTGCTGCTGCATCATAAAAATAAAAATAATCTTTCTGCAACAATTGTTGAATATCTTGTGATAAAGCTGAGCTTGTCAGTGGGCCTGAAGCAATAATTGTTGGACCTTCAGGAATCCGAGTCACTTCTTGTCGTACAACTTCAATTAATGGCTGAGATTCGATGTATTCACTAATTGCTTTTGAAAACCCAAAACGATCAACAGCTAATGAACCTCCAGCAGGAACTTGATGTTCTCTGGCAAATTTCATAATTAAACTGTGATTCATTTCCATTTCTTTTTTTAATACACCTACAGCATTATGAAGTCCATCTGCTCTTAATGAATTAGAACAAACCAATTCAGCAAAGTATTCAGTTTTATGAGCACCAGTTGTCTGATGTGGACGCATTTCATATAGACGCACAGGAATATTGCGTAAAATCAACTGATGAGCAGCTTCTACTCCTGCTAATCCGCCCCCTATAATATTGACTCTTTCCATTTGTTTTTCCTTTCTAAAAAGTCCCATATGGGACTTTTATTTAATAATTGTTTTACATTTTGGATAAGCTGAACAAGCTTTAAATTCTCCAAATCGTCCCTTTTTAATGACAATTGGACTACCACATTTTGGACAAACTTCATCTGTCATCACTGGTTCAGCTTTTTTTCGTTCATTTTTAATATATTTACACTCAGGATAATTTGAACATGCTTCAAACTTTCCATAACGCCCTGTCTTATAAATCATTGGACTACCACATTTTGGACATGTTTCTCCTGTATACTCAATCGTTTCAGGTTCCTTTTTAATATATTTACATGTTGGATAGTTAGAACAAGCAACAAACGATCCATATTTTCCTTTACGAATCACTAGATCACCACCACATTCAGGACATGTTTCCCCTGTTTTTTGTGGTTGAATCTGCTCCATCTTATCATAAGCATTTTCTAACAAAGGTTCAAACTTATCTTCAAATGTTGTTAAAGCATGAACATAATCATCATGTCCTTCAGCAATTTCATCAAGTTCTTTTTCCATTTGAGCTGTATATTCAACATTGATAATACTATCAAAGAATTCAACCAGCTTTTCATTTGTTAATAAACCTGACTCCGTTGGTTTAAATGCTTTATCAACAAGTTCAACATATTGTCTTGTTACAATTGTATCAATAATACTTGCATAAGTACTTGGTCTACCAATTCCTAAATCTTCAAGTTCCTTAATTAATTTTGCTTCACTATAACGAGCTGGTGGTTTTGTAAAATGCTGTGTTTTTTGAATATCCTGACTTAATAATTTTTCATCAACTGTCACTTCAGGTAGAATTTCATCAGTTTGTTTTTCATAAGCGCCATAAACTCTTAAATATCCATCAAAGCAAATAACTGAACCACTCGCTTTAAATTCATAACCATTATTATCCAATGAAAGTGTTGTAGCATTCAATTTAGCTGGAGCCATTAATGAAGCAATTGCTCTAGCATAAATTAAAGAATATAACTTATATTCATCACGACTTAAATACTCTTTCACACTTTCTGGAGTACGCATAATACTTGTTGGTCGAATACCTTCATGAGCATCCTGAACATTGTCTTTTTTCTTTGACACCTTCACACTACCGACATAGTCTTGACCAAACTTTTCACCGATATATTGCTTAGCTTCATGAATAAATCCTTCAGATAAACGAATCGAATCCGTTCTCATATACGTAATAAGACCGACAGTTTCATTACCAATATCGACACCTTCATAAAGTTTTTGGGCAATCATCATTGTACGTTTTGCTTTAAAATTCAACTTTGAAGATGCTTCCTGCTGTAATGTAGATGTAATAAATGGTGGTTTTGAAGCACGTTTCTTCTGTGTTTTCTTCACATCAGAAACACGAAACTCTTTATTTAAAGACTCATAAACAGCATTTGTTTCTTCTTCATTATGAAGTTCAATTTTTTTATTGTGATATTTAGCAAGCTCTGCTTCAAATGTCACATCATCTTTTTCAAATTGAGCTTTGACTTTCCAATATTCTTCAGGAATAAAAGCTTCAATTTCTTTTTCTCTTTCACAAATCAATCTCAATGCAACTGACTGAACACGACCAGCTGATTTCGATTTAATCTTTTTTTGTAGAAGCTTAGAAAGCTTAAATCCAATAATACGATCTAAAACTCTTCTCGTTTCTTGTGATTTAACAAGATTTTGATCAATTGTACGAGGATTTTTCAATGCATTGATAACAGCATCACGTGTAATCTCATTAAAAACAATACGATTTGTTGAATTTTCATCTAATCCCAACACTTCTGCAAGATGCCATGAGATTGCTTCACCTTCACGGTCAGGGTCAGTAGCCAAATAAACATAATCAGCTTCCTTCACGCATTTTTTCAACTCTTTCACAACATCTTTTTTGTCTTTATTAATAACATAATTAGGCTTGAAATTATTTTCCACATCGACTCCTAAACCACCTTTTCCAGTAGTTGCCAAGTCCCTAATATGCCCTTTTGATGAAGTCACTTCAAAATCTGCACCTAAATACTTTTGAATTGTTTTTGATTTTGATGGCGACTCAACAATCACTAAATTCTTACCCATCATATTACCTCCTACGTGTTTTCTATTATTAAGTCTTTTTTTTGATTTGTCAACCATAATCTTCATCTTCCATAATATCCTGAGCACTTAAAACAAGTTTAGCTCCCTGTTTAATAAGCTCATTACACCCCTGATAATCATCAAAACGTCCTGGAATACAATAAATGTCTTTTCCTTGTTCTAAAGCATAGCCAGCTGTAATCATGGTTCCACTTTTTTGTTTTGCCTCACTTATTAATATACTATAAGATAAACCCGCAATAATACGATTACGAAATGGAAACAGACGTTTTTGAGGAGCAGTTAAAAAAGGATATTCACTTAATACCAATTGATGTTCTTTAAGCTCCTCATATAATAGTCTATTCTCTTTAGGATAACAGTATTCAATCCCTGTTCCAAGTACAGCAACGGTACGTCCACCATAGGCAATTGCATTTTGATGAGCTACAGTATCAATACCTCTTGCCATCCCACTGACAATGGTATACCCATTTTGAACTAAATCTTTCACAAACAAATGTGTTGCTCGTTTCCCATATTCACTCATATTACGCATTCCCACAACACCAATTGTTTTTGTTTTCAACAATGATAAGTCCCCATAATAATACAAAACAAATGGTGGACAGTTAATCTGTTTCAGCAATTCTGGATATTCATCACTAAAAATTGTTATGTAACGACAATTCATCCTTTTCATTAATTCTACTTTTAATTCTTCATCAACTCTTTCTTTATTCATTAAAGCTTTATAGATTTTTTGAAAATCCCCTTCATACTTTAAAGAAAAATACAATACTAATTCTTCCATATAATTATCCTCCTATTATTTATATACGCAAAAAATTGTCATTTTTCTTTTTTTCCATGAATTTTTTTCAAAAAATAAAAAACAATCAATTTTTCTATTGATTGTTCTGAAGAATCATCAGTGAAACAGATCTTACAAATTGTTCAATTTCTTCATTAACTTGCATGATTTCATCACTTTGATAACAAGATAAAGCCTTCAATATCACTTCATGATTTTGAAGCGGTAAATGTTTCAATCCATAATAAGCCGCCTGTTCTTTTGATAAATACAAATGTGACTGCACAAAAGCTAGAATACGACATAAAGAAAGAATCACGTACATTGGATTCGTTTTAACATCTTGTTGATAGTTTTCCATATCATAATATAAACTATCTAAATAATACAAATCAGGAACTTGTGAAAAAACTTCTGATATCTCTTGCACATCAATAACTTTTCCAAAACGATAAACAATCGTCATATGTGCTGCCAAATCTCGATCAATCCCATTCATTGTACAAATATAATCTAATGGATCATCAAGATACTTTGATAAATGCATTGGGGAAAAATGCAATTCATAAGGTGTGGGATACTCAAAATTTTGACAATACTGTTTCAAAACAACACTTATTTCTAAACCATGTGGTAAAAGATTATGAAGTTTAATAATTTCTTCCATAAGTTTCTCTTTTTGCTTTCGAGATAAAGCATATTCTACAACCAGTAATACATCAACATCACTTTTTTGCGGATGAAAACATCCAAATGCCAAAGAACCGTGCAAATAGACTCCTACATATTGATGGTTTAAAAATGTTTTTATTTTTTGACTAAATTCCTTTAATAATAAAAATATTCTTTCTTCCATTATTCATCAAATAAACTTAATTGTTGATTTAACATTTCAATAACTGGCTGAAAAGAACGTCTATGAATAGGTGTAACACCATATTTTTTGAGAGCTTCTTTATGTTGCTTTGTGGGATAACCCTTATGCTTATCAAAACCATATTCAGGGTATATCTTAGCATAATCCTGCATGATACGATCACGTGTCACTTTAGCCAAAATACTCGCTGCACCGATACTTAAAGATAATCCATCCCCTTTTATAATAGACTGATGTTCAATACTATCACCTAAAGGCATAGCATCTGTCAATGCATAATCTGGGCGAATAGATATATGTTCAATAGCATCCAGCATTCCTTTTTTACTAGCCTGATAAACGTTTAAACGATCGACATCTTCAACATCAATAATTTCAATTTGATAAGCTAATGCATTTTCAATAATAATACGATAAAGTTCTTCACGTTTTTTTTCAGTTAATTTTTTAGAATCATTAATTCTTTCATCATAATAATCTCGAGGGAAAATAACAGCTCCTACAACCAATGGACCAGCCATTGGACCACGACCAGCTTCGTCAAGTCCCACAATATAATGTTTTCCTAAATCATAAGCCATTTGCTCATATTTTAGTCGTTCACACATGTTGGATCCTCCCATGTGATTTTTCCAATGCTACCATCATTGACTTCACTAAAGAAAAGTTCCATAACACGATCATAATCCGTTTCCCCACGTAATGGTTTTATTTTTCTTATTTTTGCAATATGATCAAATGTATGAATAATCCAATCAGGATCATTTTCATCAATTTCTAATTGATAACGTTCTTTTAAAAGTTCAGGATAATGTTTAGACAAATAACGCATAGCTTCAATAAACAAATCATCTAAAGGTAAAATACTTTGTTTGATTGATCCCAATAATGCTATATTTTTGGCCACATGTTCATCATCAAGTTTTGGCCATAATACACCTGGTGTATCAAATAATTCAAAATCTTTAGCAATGCGAATAATTTGTTGAGCCTTAGTCACACCTGGTTTATTTCCCGTCACTGTAGCTTTACGATTTGCCAGTTTATTAATAAAAGTTGACTTCCCTACATTTGGAATTCCCAAAACCATAGCACGAATAGCACGTGGTTTGAGACCTCTGGCTTTTTCCTTTTCCATTTTATCTTTCAAAACAACACGGCATTTTTCAATAACTTTCTGGTATTCATTGAAATTCTTTAGATTCACACTCATAGCCTGATAGCCACATTTTTCATAATATTGAACCCACTGTTTGGTATACTGGTCATCTGCCATATCCTTCTTTGTTAAAACAATAAGACGAGGCTTATTTTTTGTTATCTCATTAATCATTGGATTTTTTGATGAATAAGGAGCACGTGCATCTACCAATTCAATGACAATATCAATAACTTTTATTTTTTCTGTTATTTCTCTTCTGGCTTTAGCCATATGTCCAGGAAACCAATGAATATTCATTTTTGATCCTTGATTAGCCATTTTCATCACCATCCTTTTTAATCAATCCATTGAATATCAGTAAATGGATAGATCACAAGTCCTTTCATTCCAACAAAATCATCAATAGTAAATGGTCCCAACTCTCGAGAATCAGTGGAACGCAAACGATTATCTCCCATCACAAAATATTCACCATCTTGTAAAGTGACTTCAAAGTCATCTGTAAATTGTTCAACATTATAAGTTAATTTTGATTCTTCAACAAAATTCTGATCTAAAAAATCTTGTTGAACAAGCTCATCATTTATATATAATTCATCATTTTCAAAACGTACTGTTTCATTAGGTAATCCTATAACACGTTTAATAATCTTTTCATTAAGCTGCTGACTATCAATCACTACAATATCAAAACGATGGATATTATCTTCTTGAATTCCCATAGCATTAATCATAGCTATACTATGATCATGTAATGTATTTTCCATTGAAATGCCTTCAATTCTTACTGGTATTACAACAAATTTAAAAATACCGATAGTTACAGCAATCACAACTATAATTTCTACAATAGAAACATAGAGTTTCTTTTTGTTCATTCTCATCGCTCCTTTTCTATGTACCTTTTTATTATACATTTAATAGGCTCAAAAGACTAGAAAAAAAGTATGGGACCATCCCATACTTTTTATTTACGAATTTCTTTAATTCTTGCAGCTTTTCCTGATAATCCACGTAAGTAATGTAATTTAGCTCTACGTACTTTACCAATTTTAGCAACTTCAATTCTATCAATGATTGGTGAATGAAGTGGGAAAACTCTTTCTACACCAACTTGGTAAGAAATTTTTCTAACAGTAAAAGTTTCAGAAATTTCTCCACCTTTTCTAGCAATACAAACACCTTCAAATAACTGAATACGTGTTTTATCTCCTTCTTGAATTTTTACATAAACTTTTAAAGTATCTCCAGGTTTGAAATCTGGAATGTCGTTTCTTAATTGTTTTTTAGTAATTTCTTGTACTAATTGCATATTCATGATATGACTTCCTCCTTCACAAAATTTATCTTCGAAGTTCATACGTTATTTAACCAGCGGAGCTTCTGCGTCCAAAGACTAAGAAATATTATCATTTTTTATTATAAAAATCAATCTTTTTTTGTGATTTTTTCTAATATTTTTAATTCTTCATCAGTAAAGTTTCTTGTTTTTAATAAATCAGGGCGTTTCAAATAAGTTTTCTTTAAAGATTGTTCCAAACGCCATTGTCTAATTTTTTCATGATGACCACTCATCAAAACATCAGGAACACAGTTTCCATCATATTCATAAGGACGTGTGTATTGTGGATATTCTAACAATCCTTGACTAAAAGAATCATCTTCATGAGAAGATTCACGAATAGCGCCTTCCAATAAACGAATAATTGCATCACAACATACCATACTGGCAAGTTCTCCACCTGTTAAGACATAGTCACCAATGGAAAGTTCCATATCCACATAGTCACGAATACGTTCATCAAATCCTTCGTAATGTCCACATATAAAAATCAAATGTTTTTCTAAAGATAATTGATAACTTAATTGCTGATGAAATGTCTGTCCCTGTGGTGACATTAAGATGACAAGACTGTCAGGAGTCGTCAGTGTCTTTAAACAATCAATAATAGGCTGACACATTAAAACCATACCTTGTCCCCCACCATAAGGATAATCGTCTACTTTTTTATGTTTATTATCAGCAAATTCTCTAAAATCATGAACGTGAACTTCCACAACCTGTGCATCAATAGCTCTTTTGATAATAGAAGTTTCTAAGAAACCATTAAACATTTCAGGAAACAATGATAAAATATCAATTTTCATTATAAAAATCCCTCTATTAAATGTACGTCTATACGCTTATTTTCTATATCTTCATCAACAATAAAAGCATCAACATAAGGAATCATAATTTTTTCTTTTCCCTTAACAACTAAAATATCATGATGATCATAGAGTTGAACATCTTGTACAACACCAATCAACTGACCATCATTATAAACCTGACAGCCAATAATATCACTGACATAATATTCATCATCACCTAATAAGTTTTCATCTTTACAAGCATAAAGTAAACATCCTTTATATTTTTCCACTAAATTAATATCACGGTGGTTTTCAAAAGTCACTAACACATGTCCTTTATGAAAACGGTGTGAAGCAACTGTCATTTCTATAGTTTGGCCCTGATATTCCAGATAAAGTGTAGCCCCTTTTTGAAATCTTTCTTCAATAAAATCTGTTGATGCTTTTACTTTCAATTCTCCTTTAATGCCATGTGTATTCACGATTTTTCCAACAATGACTTGATTCATAATGTCCTCCTTGAATAAAAAATAGATGTGGAACCACATCTATTCTCCGTAAGATTCAAATTTGATGTCTAATTTTTGATGATTTAAACGTCCACTTACAGACATAAGTTGACGTATAGAATTAGCCATCATTCCTTTTCTACCGATTAATCTTGCAATATCACTTTTTGAAGCATAGACATATAAAACGATTGTATCTTCATCTAATGAAGGCATCTGTCTGACTTCTAATTTATCTTTTTCAATAACAAGTTCACTTGCAAGTTCCTGTAAAGTTTTGACGTAATCCACTTTATATCACCAGCTTATTTTTTTGCTTTTGAATCAGCAAATTTTTTCATAATACCTTTTTGGCTTAAGATATTTCTTACTGTATCAGAAGGTTGAGCACCTTTATTTAACCATGCTAAAACTTCTTCTTCTTTGATTGTGACAACAGCTGGATCTTGTCTAGGATCATAAGTTCCTAATTGTTCTAAGAAACGTCCATCTCTAGGCATTCTTGAATCTGCCGCTACAATTCTATAAAATGGTGATTTTTTTGCACCCATTCTTTTTAATCTAATTTTTACTGCCATAATCTTTCCTCCATTTATTGATTTTGCTTTCCTAGTATAACATATATTTGCAATGTGTCAAGTATTTTTACTTAACATCTTTTGTTTTGAAAGCAATAATATGTCTAACAACCTCTTTAAAGAGCAATCCAATACAAGTAATAATGATTGTGAGAATGATTTGAGAATATGTAAGCATTGTGATGTGTAATAATTGATGGAATAAAAGGATAGCCAAAATAAATCCTAAAACCATAGTTACACAGACAAATAAACGTAATTTCGTCATTGGGAAACTTGAAACAATGACAGCCTGCATACTTATACATGCAAGTGCCAAATACATCATTGTGACACTTTGTTCCATAGGAATATGGAATAATGGTCGACCTGTATAAACAAGTAAAAAACATAATAAGACACCACAAGCATGAGGGAATGTATTTTTTAATACTGTTGGTAAGAACTGACCTTTGATTTTTTGTGTTTGTGGTTCTAACAATGTTAAAAATGATGGCCAAGCTTCAATTGCAAAGTCAATTAAAGTAATTTGAATAGGAATAAATGGGAATGGAATATTACAGATTGCACATGCTATTGTTAAAATAATAGAATAAATTGTTTTAATAAAGAAAACACTAGCAACTCTTGTTAAGTTATTAACAACTCGACGTCCTTCTAAAACAACTTCAGGCAAACATGAAAACTCTGAATTCAATAAAACAATTTGAGATAACTGTTTAACTGCTTCACTCCCTTCAGCAATCGCAATACTACAATCTGCCTCTTTTAAAGCCAACATATCATTAACCCCATCACCTGTCATTGCGACTGTATGACCTTGTCTTTTTAATGCTTCAACAAGCCATTTTTTCTGTTGAGGTGTCACTCTACCAAAAACTGAATATTGATTCACAAGTTCGTCCATTTGACTTTCACTATTTTGAACTTCACTTAAATCAATATACTTATCATAATTTTTCAATCCTGCCATTTGAGCAATCTTAGAGACAGCCAAAACATGATCTCCTGAAATAACTTTCACATCTACACCCTGACTATCAAAATACTGCAATGTTTTTTCAACATCTTTACGTATCATATCAGTTAAAACAATAGCCAAAACGGGTGTCACTTCAGGAAGGGGAGCTTTAGCATCAAGCTTATTTTGAGTATAGGCAATAATAATCACACGTTTACCATTTTCAATCTGCTGCATTAAAGATGCTGGAAGATTCTTCATTAAACGTTCAGGCGCTCCCATAACAATACTTCCATAATCATCAAATGTCATGGCACTCCATTTTCGTTGTGATGAAAAGGCAACCTTTTGACTTGGAACATATTTTTCATTCAGTGTAAAATGATCACATATCGCTTGATAAGTTGCATTGTTATCATCACTATAATGCAAATAAGAACCAAAATATTCTGTAAATGTATCAGATGATAAAGAAGATAAAAACTCTACCTTTTCAACTTTCATTTTTCCATTTGTTATTGTTCCTGTTTTATCCAAACATAATGTATCAACATGAGCAAGTGTTTCTAAAGAATAAATATCCTGAATTAAAATTTTCTGCTTGGCAAGTTTTGTGACCCCTGCTGCCAAACTTACACTCATCAATAGAACAAGCCCTTTCGGCAACATTCCTAACAAACCTGCAGAACTACTGATCACAGCCTGTGACAAAGCATCTTGTCTAAGAAAATAAGCTTCAAGAAATAAAATAATTCCTAAAGGAACAATCATAAAACTTGTCACTTTTGTTACTTTACGCATTGAATTTAATAATTCTGATTGTAATTCTTTTGCTTTTTTGACTTCATTTGTTAAACGTGATGTATAGTTATCTTCACCAACATGAATAACTTTTGCATAACATTTTCCACTAATAACACTACTTCCTGAAAGCAAATCACTTTCTTGATTTTTATGAATAGGATCAGATTCTCCAGTTAATAAAGATTCATTAGCTTCAATTTCACCATCAATAACAACACTGTCACAACAAATCTGATCTCCTGCTTCTAAAATCATAATATCATCCATTACGATTTCATCAACATGAATTGTCACTTGTTGCTGATCTCTTAAAACTTTAACATGAGGAATCATCAGCAATGATAACTCATCAACCAGCTTTTTAGCGTGTATCTCTTGAATAATTCCTATACAGACATTAGCAATGATAATCACAATAAAAACAAGATTTGACCAAGCTCCAACAAGCGCTAAAGCAATCGCAATTAAAACATTTAATAAATTAAATAATGTACAAATATTTTCGCGAAATATCTGACTATAACTTTTACTAATTGTTTTTTGTTGTCGATTAACTTCACCACGTTGCTGACGTTGTAGCACTTCACCATAAGTTAATCCTTTAATTTGTTTTTGATCCATTTTACTATCTCCAATCATTTATTTTCCTATAATACTATCATACTTTCTGTATAAATTCTTTTATTTTATATTTTTTTACATAGCTTCACAACATGCAAAAGCCTTATTGATTATATCATCAATAAGGACTTTTGGCTATCTTTTCTTTTTCTTCTTATGTCTTTCCTTTTTACGATTAGGATTAAAATTCATACGATTTTGTGGCCTTTGCGTAGGCATACCCGTTGTTGGATCTAAATTTCCCATCTGTTTCATCATTTGTTTAGAAGCTTCAAACTGTTTTATCAAACGATTGACATCAGCCACACTACGTCCACATCCTTTTGCAATTCTTTCTTTACGTTTAGCATTTAAAATAGAAGGATCACGTCTTTCTTCTAATGTCATGGAATATATAATGGATTCTGTTAATTTTAATTTTTTATCAGTATCTTCATCATTGATTTGAGGCATTTTTGGCATACCTGGAATCATCTTTAAAATACCAGATAAAGGTCCTAATTTTCTAACTTGATGCATTTGTTCAAGCATATCATCCAAACCAAAAGTACCACGTTTCATACGTTCAAATGTTTTCATTGTTTCTTTTTCATCATAAACATCTTGAACTTTTTCAACCAATGAAACAACATCACCCATTCCTAAAATACGATCTGCCATACGATCTGGATAGAATAAATCAATCGCATCTAATTTTTCACCAGTCCCAATGAACTTAATCGGTACATGTGTAATATGACGAATAGATAGTGCTCCCCCACCTCGTGAATCACCATCTAATTTTGTTAAAACAGCACCTGTAATTTGTAAATGATCATGGAATGATTGAGCAACATTGACAATATCTTGTCCTGTCAAAGCATCAACAACTAATAAGATTTCACTAGGATGAACAATATCTTTAATATTCTGTAATTCATTCATTAAAGGTTCATCAATATGTAAACGCCCAGCAGTATCAATAAGAACAACATCATGATGATTCGCATAAGCATAATTCATAGCCTCACTGACAATTTGTTCTGCTTTCACATCTGTTCCCTTTTCAAAGACTGGAATATCTAATTGTTCCCCAAGCGTCTTTAACTGATCAACTGCGGCTGGACGATAAATATCTGCCGCAACCAATAATGGATTTTTACTATATTTTTTAGATAATAATTTTGCAATCTTTCCAGAAGTTGTTGTTTTCCCAGAACCTTGCAATCCAACCATCATAATAACTGTTGGTTTTTTTGATAAATCTAGTTCACTGACTGTTGTTCCTAATAATTCAACCAACTCATCATGAACAATCTTGACAACGACCTGTCCAGGTTTTAATGAACCTAAGACATCCTGTCCCAAAGCTTTTTGTTTCGTATTTGCAATAAATTCTTTAACAACTTGAAAATTCACGTCTGCTTCTAATAAAGCCAATCTAATTTCTCGAAGCATCTCGTCCATATTTTCTTCTGTTAAAGTTGCTTGTCCTCTAATCTTTTTTAAACTCTCCTGCAATCTTTCAGAAAGCGATTCAAAAGCCATATTTTATCCTCCTATATCTTCTTTAACATTTCTAAATAATCTTTCATTTGTTGATTATCAATTTGCTGATTTTCAATTTTTTGAATCAAAGCCATACGCTCAATATGCTTTTCCATTAAATGAAGCTTTGACTCATATTCTTCTAATGAAGCTACTGCTCGTTTTAGTTGATCATATACAGCATTACGAGAAACCATCAGGTCTTCAGCAATTTCAGACAAAGAAAAATCTTCTTCATAATATAACGATAAATATTGTCTTTGTTTATCTGTCAATAAATCACCATAACAATCCATCAACAAATTCACACGTTGTGTCTTTTCTAAATGTGATGTCATATTATTTCTCCAATAATCCTTTGCATAAACCATAGATATATTGTTCAAGATCAAATTCCTGTAAATCATCCATTTGTTCACCTAAACCAACAAATTTAACTGGAATATTTAAAGCATCTTTAATAGATAAAACAATACCACCTTTAGCAGTTCCATCCATCTTTGTTAAAACAAGACCTGTAATATCTGTGATTTTAGAAAATTCCTGTGCCTGTGAAACTCCATTCTGTCCTGTTGTCGCATCAATAACCAAAAGAGTTTCCTGTGGTCCCTGTGGTACAACACGCTTTATGATACGATTCATCTTTTCTAATTCGTTCATGAGATTCACTTTATTTTGTAAACGTCCGGCTGTATCACAAATCAAAACATCCACTTTTTGTTCTTTTGCACGTTTTAAAGCATCAAAGACAACTGAAGACGGATCTCCACCTTCTTTACCTTTCACACATTCAATACCTAGACGTTTAGCCCAGACATCTAGCTGATCAATGGCCCCAGCTCTAAAAGTATCACCTGCAGCAACCATGACTGTCTTACCTTCATTTAGCATCATATGAGCCAACTTAGCAATCGTTGTTGTTTTCCCTGCACCATTGACACCAATCATTAAAATAACTGTTAAATCTTCATCATCATAATTGATTTTTGTTGTCATATAGGAATCATTGGCATAAATAACAAACATCTTATCAATAATAATTTCATTAATTTCTTTAGGATCTTTGATGTTTTGAAGACGAACCTCTTTTTTAATTTCATCCACTATTGTCATAACCATATTGACACCAACATCACTCATAATCAAAATATTTTCCAGTTCTTCAAAATAATCATCATCTATTTCACGATAACGTGCTGCTAATTCATTAATTTTTGATGAAAATGAAGAATTAGACTTATCCAAACCAGCTACATATTTATCATTTTGTTTCGCTGACTTTCCTACTAATGTTTCTTTGATTTTACTAAAAAAGCCCATAAACATCCTCCTCAAACTGATTGACATATCATAAAGATAACACTTCTTGATGATATGTCAATATTTTTTCATCTATGATGCCGTTTGTGCCAAATCAATAGCATCTTTTAATTTCACACTCACAAGTTTTGTCACACCTTTTTGTTGCATAGTAGCTCCATATAACAAATCACATTCTTCCATTGTTCCCTCACGATGAGTGACAACAATAAATTGTGTCTGATGAGAAAACTCTCTTAAATATTTGGCAAAACGTTCTACATTCGCAACATCCAAAGCGGCTTCAACCTCATCTAAAATACACATTGGCACTGGTCGCACACGTAAAATAGCAAATAGACATGAGATGGCAATCAATGCTTTTTCTCCTCCCGAGAATAAAGTAATATTCTGAACTGCTTTTCCTGGTGGCTGTACGTCAATGTCAATTCCTGTTTCTAAAATATTATCAGGATCACTATATTTCAATTCCGCTTTTCCACCACCAAAAAGATTTCTAAACACAATATTAAATTCATGATTAATCTTTTCAAATGTTTCACTAAAACGTGAAACCATGATTTCATCCATTTCATCAATAGCTTTTAAAATACTATCCTGAGCATGAATAAGATCTAAACGTTGGTGATTTAAAGTTTCATAACGTGTAGACACTTCTTCATAATCTTCAATAGCCTGTAAGTTGACATGTCCCAAAGAATCAATCTGATGTCTTAATAAACGTACTTCTTCTTTGGATTTTTGCATATCAATATCACGAGCATATTCTTCACTGGCAAATTCATATGTCATCTTATATTCTTCATTTAAACGCTGTAAATGATTTTGCAGTTCTGTTTCCTGTTTGGCTTTATCAACCTGCTTTTGTGTCATATCGTTTTGAATTTGTCTTAAATGAGCTCGTGTGACTTTCAAAGTATCTTCCAGCTGATCATTTTCATTAACAAAACTCATACGCAATTCTCGCTTAGCCTGAATACTTTCAGTTAAACGATCTCTTCTTTTTTTAGCTTCATTTAGCTCTTGAAGCAATTGATTATCTTGCGTTCCTTTTTCAATCTCTGATAATTCAACGCTTTGATGTGTTAAACTTTCATATTCACTTTTGGCAATCTGTAATTCACTTTTCTTATTTGTGACAACCAACTCCAATTTAGCAAATGACATCTGTTTTTGTAGAAGATTATGAGAAATTTCTCTTGCTAAATTATCTAATTCATTAAGTTTGGCTTTCTTCATTGTTATATCTTGTTCACTTTGACGGATGGTTTCCTGTAACAATTCTAATTCACGTTTATTTGTTAAAAGTGATGAAGATTGTTTAAAACTTCCTCCAGTTAATGAACCACCCACATTGATGACTTCACCAGCCAAAGTTACAATTTTATATCTGGCATATGTTGCTTTTGATAAAAGAGATGCATTTTCTAATGTATCAGCTACAATCACATGTCCTAATTGATTCAAAACAATCGTTTTAATTTTATCAGGATATCTCACAAAATCACTCATAACACCTAAAAATCCTTGTGTATTTTGACATACCAGTAAATGTTCTTCTCGCAAATGTCTTTCCTTCATTGTTGTGATAGGTAAAAATGTTGCTCGTCCTGATTTATTATTCTTTAAAAAATGAATAGCATGTCTCGCATCTTCATCACTATCAGTCACAATAAACTGCACTGCATTTCCTAAAGCAACTGCTAAAGCTGTTTCATATTCTTCTTGAGTTTCCAATAAATCTCCAAGTACACCTACAATTCCATTCATGGAATCTTTAGCTTTTATAATAGAACGTACACCATAACTATACCCAGATTTGTTTTCTACCAAATCAACCAGCTGCTCTCTACGGTGACGGTCTTGATGCAATTTTAAATTAAGATTTTCAATATCCTGTCTTAAAGCATTCATCTGAGCACGATTTTTTTCCTGAGAAGCTTCCAAAGTTAATTTTTCTTCCTTTGTTTCATTATAACGATTAACACGATCATTATATTCACTAATAGCATCTTGTAAAATAGCTTTTAACTGTTCCATACGTGCCTGTAAATCTTCTTTGTTAGTTGTCTCTAAAATATGTTTACGATTAGCATCAATCTCAACTTTTTGTGTTTCTAATTGATTAACATTATTCATAGCTGTTAAAAGTTGGCCTTGAAGTCCATTGACTTCCTGATCCAAATCAAACATCTTTTTCTTTAAGCTTTCATTTTGTTGTTCATTAATTAAGATTTGTCCTTCAATTGTCACTTTTTCTTTATCCAGTAAATCTAAAGATTGATTTAAATCCTGTAAAGATTGAGATAAAGTTTCAATTCCTTTTACCAGTACACTTACTTCAATAGACTGTAACTGTTCTTTTAAATCCAAGTAAATTTCAGCTTTTTCCTTTTGACGTTTTAATGGTGAAATCTGTTTTTCTAATTCCAAACAAATATCTTCAACACGATCCAAATTATCCTTTGTTCTTTCTAATTTTCGAATCGATTCAAGCTTTCTTTTTTTATACTTCGCCACACCTGCCGCTTCTTCAAACATTCCTCTTCTTTCTTCAGGCTTACTATCAGCGAATGAAGAAATATTCCCCTGTGAAATGATGGAAAGTGAATCTCTTCCTAAACCTGTATCCATAATTAAATCAACAATATCTTTTAAACGACATGGTTCCTTATTAATTAAATATTCTGCCTCATTATTTTGACGATATAAGCGTCTTGTTATTTCTACTTCATTATAATCAACATTCATAAAACGATCTTCATTATCAAATACAAGTGTCACTTCAGCAACATTTTGTGCCTTACGGTCTTCACTACCATTAAAAATAACATCGGACATATTAGAACCACGTAATGATTTCACTGACTGTTCACCTAATACCCATCTGACAGCATCGCTGATATTCGATTTTCCACAACCAT
Source organism: Clostridium sp. AUH-JLR23 (assembly GCF_964238065.1). Lineage (NCBI taxonomy): Bacteria > Bacillati > Bacillota > Clostridia > Eubacteriales > Clostridiaceae > Clostridium > Clostridium sp. AUH-JLR23. The sequence goes on along the minus strand of NZ_CAXSKY010000001.1, from coordinate 34,240 downwards.
TAGGACCAACTATCCCAGTAATTCCTGGTTGAAATTCAATGACTGATTTATCGGCAAATGATTTAAAACCATGTAATTCAATTCTTTTTAAATACATAAATCAATTCCTTTCTAACCATGATTTTCTTTTTTTATAAGTCTTTCACTAATATGAAATGATTTATTCTGAGGCAAATGAACGGTAAAACGACTGCCTCCTTCTTCTCTTGATATAACATCAATACGTCCCTTATGTAAATCAACAATTCTTTTTACAATAGATAACCCTAATCCATTACCTTCTACACTTCGTGATTTATCTTGACGATAAAAACGTTCAAAAATATGTGAAATAGCTTCTTTGCTCATACCAACACCCGTATCCTCGATACTGACTTCCACTTCTTTAGATGTTTTCTTGACATGTACCATGACAACTCCATTATCTTGTGTGTATTTAATCGCATTGTTGATCAAATTAATCCACACTTGTTCTAAACGTGACTCATCTGCTTCAATACGAATATCATTTTTAGGTATTTCAAATTCTATTTCAATATTTTTACTTAACGCAAAATTATCTTGTGTTTCAATAACACGATTTAACTGTTCAATTAACGAGAACTCACTGATTTCCAATTTAACATCTTCACCTTCCAATAAAGTTAACTGTAACATATTTTTAGAAAGTGTAGATAAACGTTTACTATGAAATAAAATGATATCTGCATATTTTTGACGTTGCTCATCAGTTAATTTTTCATTCTTTAAGATTGTCGCAAAACCTTGAATAGCCGTTAAAGGCGTTTGAAACTCATGTGAAACATCAGATATGAACTGTTGACGTGTTTCATCCTGCTTGGCAAGCTGTTGAGCCATTTGATTAAAACTGCGATTTAAACGTGCAATTTCATCCTTACCAGTATAATTAACACGAACACGATAATTTCCTTTTGATAATTCATTTGTTGCTTTAGTTAAACGTGAAATAGGTTTAACAATAATATCAGCAATGACTAAAAATGTGATACTTCCAGCAACAAGCATACAAAAGACAGCTATTAAAGCAGAATCCAGGAAAATCATTTCCCTTTTACTCATATCTTTTTGAACATAGACAATATAATTTTGATTTTTGACTTCAAAAGATTTTGCATAAATACGTATAGATGAATCTTGTAAAATAATACTTTGTCCTATATTTTCTCTTAAAACATCTGTTTCTTCATGAGAGAGATGTTCTCCTTTGATATTTCCATAAGTCTTTTTTTGACCATTACTTTCAATATAAAAACTCACTTCTGAAGTTGAGGCATAACCCTGTAATATTTTATCTAAATCATCTCGGTCGATTAATTGAATAAAATCTTCTATAAGTTCTGTTGAATTTTTAAGTTCTTCAACAGCCAGTAACCCCAGTTCATTTGCATTTTTACGCAATGAAAAATATCCAGCAATTGAAAAACTAAATAAAATACTGACTAAAAATCCAATAATCAGCTTCCCATAAATGGATTTCATGGTTCAACCTCAATCTTATATCCTAATCCCCTGACTGTCACCACTTTAAATCCAGGCAAATGTCCTAAATTTTCACGAATACGTTTAATATGAACATCTACAGTACGATCAAATCCATCATAATCCATTCCCCAAATTTTTTCAATTAACTGTTCACGAGTAAAAATCTGATTAGGATTTTTCGCTAATTCAAAGGCCAATTCAAACTGTTTTAAAGGCAAATGAATTGTTTGATCTTTATATCTGATTTCATATTTATCACCATCAAAAACCACATCATGTAAAGTCACAATATTCTGACTATTGATACTATATCTTTTTAAAATTGTTTTCACTCTTGCTAAAAGTTCATCAGGATCAAATGGTTTTGTCACATAATCATCTATTCCTAATGAAAAACCTCTTAATTTATCTGCTGACTGTGATTTGGCAGTTAACATAATAACGGGAATGTCTTTCATTTCCTTCATTTCCTCTACCAATTGAAATCCATCCATCACTGGCATCATAATATCAACAATTGCTAAATCAATATATTCATTTTCTAAAAGATGTAAAGCTTCCTCTCCACTGGCAGCCTGAACCACTGAGAATCCCTCTTTATCTAAATAAAAACGGATCAATTCTCTAATATGTTCTTCATCATCAACTATTAAAATCTTTGATTTCATAATCTTTCCACCTCAATTCATTTTGTAATTATATCATAATTATGCGTGAATTCCTATATTTATTGTTATTCCCTTATGAAATATACCAAACTTTATTCCATAATAAAAACAACACATCTGTGTTGTCCTTATTTTATCTTTTTAGGATGCAAAAATGACTTTCTTTTAATCACTTTCATTAAATCATTTGCCCCCTCAATATGAGCATCCAGTGCTTTTTGACACCAGTATTTAGCATCTTTTAAAGAAACCTGTGTTCCTTGTCCATACGTATATGCTCTCGCAAGATTGAGATAAGCGTGTCCATTATTAAGGTTGGCAGCTTTTAAAAATAATTCAAAAGCCTTTTTTAAATCTTTGCTGACACCATCTCCTTCTTTATAACAAACTGCCAGATTATTCATGGCCCCTGCATGTCCACAATCAACAGCCTGCTGATAATAGGTGATTGCTTTTTGTTTATCTTCAAACTCTTTACCAGCTTCAAAATCATATAGCACAGCCAGATTATAAAGCGATGAAGCATGATTCATCTTGGCAGCATGTTGAAAATAATCAATCGCTTTTGAATAATCCTGTTGAACACCTTTTCCATCTTTATACATATTTCCAAGTGCATAATAAGCGCGTGGTGATTGCATATCAAGCGCCTTTTGATAATATTCTATAGCTTGATCATTGGATTGTTTCAATATGCCCCATTCATACATTCTCCCCATTTCGACATATCCATCTGCTATACCATTTTGACCAGCCAATTCATAGTATTGTACAGCTTTTTCTATGTCCACTTCAATTCCTAAGCCATCTTCATAGAAACGGCCAACATGATACATAGCTCGAGCCCATTGATTTTTAGCTGCTTTTAAATATAATTCAAAAGCATGTAATAAATCGACCTTTGTCCCTATACCATTTTCATAACATGAGGCTTCATTGCAAATGGCAGGCGAATAATTAAACTTTGCACTTTGACGATAAAGCTGTAAAGCTTTTTCTTCATCCTTTTGACATCCTAGTCCCAGTTCATACATGACACCCAAACCACATAAAGCTCTTGGATATCCTTTTTGAGCTGATAATTCATAATAATATTTGGCCTGAGCAAAATCCTGCTCTACACCGATTCCATGTTCATAACAAAAAGCTAAATTACATTGACAGACTTCATCATTCAGTTGTGCACCCTGTTGATAATATTCAAAAGCTTTCGTTAAATCAACCGGCACTCCTCGACCTTCTTCATAAATAAGACCTAAGCCACATAAAGCACGTGGATTATTTTGTTTAGCAGCCTCCTGATAGTATTGAATAGCCTTAGACATATCCTGTTCTACACCCATACCATCTTCATAACAGTATCCTAAACGCCATTGGGCAACATCAAATCCTAAATCAGCTGCCTGTTGATAACAGGAAATAGCCTGAGATAAATCTTTTTCAACTCCAATACCGAGTTCATAACAGCAACCTAAATTTGTTAAACCACGCAAGTTTCCAGATTCCGCCGATTTTTGATAACACTCTACAGCCTGTTGTTCATCTTTTTGACAGCCAATCCCGTTTTCATAATAGTAGCCTAAAGTACACAAAGCGGCTCCATCATGTAAATTAGCTGCCTGTTGATAATAATCAAATGATTTTTCTAAATCAACATCAACGCCTAATCCTTCATCATAGAAATAACCTAAACAACAAAGTGCACGAGGATATTGATATTGAGCAGCCTGCTCATACCATTTTCTAGCTTCCTGATAATCAGGTTGACCGTCAACGCCCTGTTCATATAAATAAGCCAAGTTACACATAGCTCTTAAATGTCCTTGTTTTGCAGCTAACAAATAAAAGGTTTTGGCTTTTTGTAAATCAGGTTCTACCCCAATTCCCACTTCATAGCAATATCCTAAATTACATTGCGCCACATCATAACCTAAATCAGCAGCTTGTTGATAAATCTCTATAGCCTTTGACAAATCCTGCTCAGTTCCAATACCAGCTTCATAACAATAACCCCAGTTTGTCATACCATGTAAATGACCTGCCTTGGCAGATTGACGATAATATTCAAAAGCTTTGGCTGTATCTTTTTTTGTTCCTATACCCATTTCATAGTAGTATCCTAAAGTACACATCGCTTGTGCATCTTGATCATTGGCAGCTTTTTGAATATATTCAAATGCCAGCTTTTCATTTTTTTCTATACCTATTCCTTTTTCCAAATAATAGGCATACTTATTGATAGCTGGATAATAGCCATAATCCGCACTACGCTTAAGATAATCCAAGGCTAATGCAGGATGTTCATCTTCAATCATATGTCCATAAGCCATCATAGCACGAGGATATCCCATATTCGCACTAAGTAAATACAGTTCTTTTGCTTTTTTTAAGTCAACAGGAGTTCCAATTCCCATTTCATAGCAATATGCCAGATAACAATGAGCAGGTGCATAATTTTGTGACGAAGCCTGCTGATACCAATACACAGCCTGTTCACTATCCTGTTTAACACCTTCACCAACTTCATAGGCAAAACCAACTTGAACCTGTGCAACAGGCAGACCATCTTTGGCACCATCCAAATACCATAAAAAAGCTTTTTCAAGATCTTTAGCGACACCTATACCATATTCATAACAATATCCAATGCTATATTTAGCTTGTGTATATCCTAAATCTACTGCCTGTTTATAATAAGTCATGGCTTTCATTTCATCTTTGAGCGTTCCATAACCAAAGCAATAGCATTCTCCTAAATAATAAACAGCTCGAGGATATTGATCTTGGGCAGACTTTTCAAAATATTCAAAAGCCTGCTGTAAGTTGCTTTGACAGCCTATCCCCTTTAAACAGCAATAAGCATAATTACAGGCTGCCAGACTATCACCTAAATCAGCAGCCTGCTGATAAAAAGCAACTGCCTGTTCCTTATTGACTTTTGTTCCTAACCCCACTTCATTCATATATCCAAGTGAACAAATAGCTTTGGCATGTGAATGATAAGCTGCTTTTTCAAACAATTGATAAGCACGATATTCATCCTGAACTCTATCCTGTCCATTCATATATTGTAGACCTAATTGAAACAATTCATTGGTAGATAAAAGCTGATCGTTATCTTCCTCTAGTGAATATCTTGACAACAAACAGATATCAACACCTTTGGCTTCAGATCCATCTTCAATATAATAATGTTCTTCTTCTAAATAAGGTGAATGTGTTAAATCCGGAAAATCCAAGATGTCATATTTATTCATCAATTCATAAACTTCATTTTCCACATCTTCTTCTAAGCAAAATAAAGTTTTCACTTTCATTAAAGCATCATTGCCATAATCATCTTTCAAATAGACCCATGCCATATCTGTATAAGTGATGGCAATAAAATCTATTTTCCATTTCCCAAATAGAGGTTCATACATTTTTAAACGTTGAAATAATTCACCCATAATCTTCCTCCTTATTGAATCGTAATTGAAGAAACAGTTTGTGAAGTCGATTCATCATTGACATATTCAATCGTCACTGTATCACCCGCTTTGACAAAAGGCAACTGAGCATTTAATGAAATAGGTGCAATAAAGACATGATTCGAATCTTGAAGCTGGAAATAATATTGTGAATTTCCATTAACAACAACTTCATGAATATCACTGACAACAGCTGTTAATTTTTCTGTATCATAATCAACATTTGTTTTACCATTATCTTTCAACAATGCATAATATTCTTTTTCTGCTTCGGCAACGCTATCACCAACTGAAACAATCTGATAATTTTCAACACTGACAAACGCATATTTTTTAACAAGACCTGCACTATCTTTTAAAGACATAAAATATGTTGGTTCTCCTCCAGCATTAATCAAAATAGGGAATGTTGCCGTATATTTTAAATCTGTAACTTTTCCTTCAGCAGAAGACATTGCTGAAAATTCTTCTGCTCCACTAATCGCATAATATTTGGCTTCTTTCGTACGCATATTAATCAATGCAAATCCTACATTGGAAGCATCATTAGATACTGATGTTAAACCTGTATATAAATAAACATCATCATTTAAAGCTATATAATTATATCCGTCTGTTGGTTTTAAAACACCTTTTTGAGAGAAAATCGTATTAAAGAAACCGTGTGTATATTTTCCCCAGTTATTAAGCTGTTCTATTAACAATTCAGAAGGATAAACACGATCAATCCATGTTGGAACATCTTGAATATCATAATATTGACAGTCACCACTCACAGCATCAACTAACACTGCACCTGTGATATCTTTACCACCAAATAAACCAATTTTATAAGTATAAGTCGGTGCTACCCAATATGGATGTCCATCATCATCAATTTCAAATGAAGGTGTTTCAAACATTTTAGTTGGATAGTGAACACGTAAATGACGATCAATATTTCTAAAGAATAAATCAGAATGTGAGTATTTCATTCCTTCATCTAAACGAACAACTTCACTTTCCTGTGTCACCATATCTACGCGAATATAGGCAGGTAATCCCTCACGATGATTCGTAAACCATTTAATCAAATCACTATATGATAATGTTGTGACTCTATAAGGTTTATCCTGATAATTGATTTGAACATAATCATTATCAACTTCAAATTGTGAAACGTAATCGACAATCTCACCCATTTTACGATCTCCTAAACGTTCAGCACTCTCTTTATCAACAACAGGAATTGACTGATAATTCACTTTAGGATTATCTTTATAGAAATCAGCATTTTTATCAACATCTAATTGTTTTTGATAACTCGATGCAAAAAAGATAGGTGAACTGATTAATTGTCCAGCAAAGACATAAACTAACAATAACGCAATCACTACACTAAGTATCTTATTTACTTTATCAAATGAAGCCTGAAATAAACTTCTTAATGCTATAAAAATAACAAGCAGAATACTGAAAAAGAAAACAAAATCAGGTGATCTCAAATTAATAGGAATCAAAACAAAGTATTCAACAATCAAAAAAACAATCAAAACAATGACCAATGCCTTTATTGTCCCGCCTTTTTGGGGCTGACGTTGTTGAAAAAATTGACGTTGCCTATTTTCTGTCATTCTTGTAAAAAACTTTTCAAATATATTTTCCATTGATTTTCTCCTTTAATTTTTCAATAAGTTCTTCCAATTCATCTAATGATTGAAGGGTTGCTCCTGCAGCATAAGCATGTCCACCACCATGGAAAAGCGCTGCCACTTCATTAACAGGAATACCACGACTTCTGATACTCACACGATAGTTGTTGTCTTTTTTATTTTGAGTCACAGCCATCCATACAGAATACTCTTCAAAATTAGCTAACACATTAACATAAGAAGACCCTTGTTCTCGACTCATCTGTAATGCTTTTAAATTTTCATCACTCAAATAATACCATGCGATATGACCATCTTCCTGATAATGATTATAAATAAATTTTGTAATTTCTAAATCCTGTTTTGTACGCATATAAAGCTTCTGATATAATTTTTCAATATCAATTCCCATATCCAATAGATAAGAAGCTGCTTCAAAAGTTTTTTGAGATGTCGAATGATATAAAAAGCGATTGCTATCTCCAATAATTCCTAAATACAAAGCATTGGCAGCTTCTAATGGGATTTGAGCTTTCCCACGTTTCATTAATAAAGTTACAATTTCACTACATGAAGATGCTTTTTCATCTTCAATATTAATATCACCATATGAATCAACAACTATATGATGATCAATCTTTAGTATCTGATCACACACAGATATATCCCCATCAATACGTTCACGATTGGCTGTATCTAAAACAATTCCTAAAGTATAACCTTTTTTGATTTCACCCATTTCAAAAGAAGGATAATACTTTAATAAATCACTGTTCATTTCACCAGCTAAAACAATATTTTTTTGTGGATAGATTGATTTTAATGTCCAATACATTCCCAGTTGTGAACCAAATGCATCTAAATCAGGATTCACATGTCTATATATAATAACCTGATCAAACTCTTTTCTAATTCTTAATATTTTATCCATTTCTCATCACCTTTGTTTATCATAATACCATATTATCACATAAATATGAACTTATAAAAGATTTATTCTTCTATATCAAAATAACCATAATAAAAAAGAGTTGATCATTCAACTCTCTTATAGCCCTAATAATCTGACTGTATCTCTTGCAATCATAACTTCTTCATTTGTTGGAATAACCATAACTTTAATTTGTGAGAACTGATGAGAAATCACTCTATTTTCATCACTTCTCACAGCATTTAGTCTTTCATCCAAGAAGACACCAAAAGCTTTTGAAACATCATCAATAATCAAACGTCTTAAATAAGCTGCATTTTCACCTACACCAGCTGTAAAGGCAATCGCATCGCATCCACCAAGTTCAGCATAATAAGCTCCAATATATTTAGAAACAATTCTTGCATATAATAAACTTGTTAATAATGCTCTATCATCACCTTCTTTAAATAAAGCATTTTCAATATCACGAGAATCTGATGAAATTCCTGAAATACCAAGCATACCAGATTTCTTATTATAAATTTCTAAGACTTCATCTGGTGTTTTATTTAATTTCTTGCATAAATAAGGCATAATAGATGGATCAACATCTCCACAACGTGTTCCCATCATAACTCCTGCAAGTGGTGTGAATCCCATAGATGTATCAATACATTTTCCATTTAATACTGCTGAAATACTTGCACCATTACCTAAATGACAAACAATAACACGTGATTCAGTTGGATTTCCTAACATATCAATCACTTGTTCAGAAACATATTTATGGCTTGTTCCATGTGCTCCATAACGTCTCACTTTTAAATCTGTGTAATATTCTAATGGTAATGGATATAAATATCTTTCTTTATCTAAACTTTGATGAAAAGCTGTATCAAAAGTAAAGACATGCTGTACATTAGGTAATTCTGCTTTAAATGCACGATATCCAATTAGATGTGCTGGATTATGTAAAGGCGCTAATTCACAAAGTTCTTCAACCTTTGCGACAACATCATCATCAACAACAGCACTATCACTAAAATATTCTCCACCATGAACAATACGATGTCCAACAGCATCTATTTCTTTTAATTCTGTCACGACTCCTTCATCAACCAATGCTTTTAAAAGCATTTCTACAGCGACCTGATGATCAGGAATCGGACATGTCGTTGTCTTTTTTTCTCCATTATATTTTATTGTAAAAATACCATCATCCATCCCAATTCTTTCTACAATTCCTGATGTAATGACTGTTTCTTCAGGCATTTCAAATAATTGAAATTTTAAAGATGAACTTCCTGCATTGACTGCCATAATTTTTGTCATATTTTTATTCCTCCTACAATACATAACATATATTTATTGTACATAAATTGTAGAATAAACTCAACAAAAATTTGAAAGCGAATACACTTTTTATCAAAAATGAAAAAACCCTACTCATAATAAAGATTATGACTAGGATTTTTTATAATAGCTTAACGATTTTGAGATTGTCTACCTGCCATCTGATTTTGTCCCATTTCAACTAATCTCTTAGTGATTTCACCACCAACAGATCCGTTAGCACGAGATGTTGCATCAGGTCCAAGATTAACACCAAATTCATTAGCGATTTCGTATTTCATTTGATCAATTGCATTTTGAGCACCAGGAACAACTAATCTATTTTTTGAATTTTTTGAGTTCATTGCTTTCACCTCCTGACACAATTAGTTTGTGTCAAGGTGACAAAATTATTCATTTATTTTAAAAAAATTTTGTAAACTCTCTTTTTAAAAAGAATATGACTGACATCATACTCATTTTTATTAAATGTTCCTGTCAATTTAATATATTATATTTGATATTTTATTACAATTAACGAGATTGAAATATTATAAAATAATTTTACCAAATCATTAAGATATCTCAATTAAAACTTTTATTCATTAGTAACTGCTAATCTTTTTTATAAAAATTAAATTTTCAATTTGATATACATCAATATGATTTCTCTAGCCACACACTATTTTCAATATAAACTTTATTATTACTAAAAGAAATATTTACAGTATTACTACTGATTGCAGATTTATTCGTCATAAAGAACATCATAGATAAGATAAGTGTTATTATACCTACCCCTGCAATTGATAAAAAGATTTGAATCAATTTAAGTAATAAATTCATTTTTTCACTTAATATCTCTATAACCACAAGAATAACAGGTATAAGAAAAATATCTATAATCACAAGTATATTAATCATTATACTTATAAATGGGTGAAAATATGTATGAATATCTAATTGACGATTGATGAAATATTGTACTAAAATCAAACTTACCGAGATAACATACCACCATGATATTCTTTGTTTCCATTTAGGTAGCAAATGAAATTGAGTCGATATATCTTTTAATAACTTTTGCATATAAGATTTCCTTTCAACATAGCAACCTGACTTGAATAATCGGTTATAAATTAACAAAACATCATATATATTCAAAATAAAAAAAACTTTTTATATTTATAATCTTTGTGCTCCATGTTTATTTTTCATTTCAAAATATAATGATATAAGATTTTGATGATATAGAACGAATTTTTCTTGTTTCAAAAGATTTGTTATATCTTCAAGACTTGCCCATTTCACATTTTGTACTTCTTCATCTTGTATAACTAAATTTTGAATATTGACAAGATAACGGATAAGATAAATATCATCAAGATCTTGATCAAAATGAATTGTCAAAAAAGTCTTATATCTTTTAAAGATAATTGAATACCTAATTCTTCATAAACTTCTCTTTCAGCTGCCATATAACTCGTTTCATTCATCAATGCACTATCACCAGCACTCATATCCCATAATCCTGACCATGTTTTTCTTTTCTTAAATCTTTGTTGTATCAACATTTCATCTCGATCATTAAAAAGGCAAATATGAACAGCAAGATGATAAAGATGAGAAGGAATCTTCTCGCTTCTCATCATCTTTTGATTTGTTTTTACTCGATCCTGCGTATACAAATCCCAAATTTCATCATTCATTAAAACAAATCCTCTACTTCTTTATAATGATCATCAATAACAATTGTTTCACATTGTTCAATGCATTCATTAATCATCGTTTGATAATCCCATGTTTCTTCCAATGCTTCAGCTTTATAGCTTTTTGGTTTTGTAGCAGGCTGCTTTGGTGTAAAAATTGTACAGCAGTCTTCGTGTGGTCGAATAGAAATATCATATGTTCCAATTTTTTGAGCAATATCAATAATTTCTAATTTATCCATACAAGCAACTGGTCTAATAACTGGCATATGAATCACTTCATTAATAACAGACATACTTTCTAAAGTTTGAGAAGCCACTTGTCCAATGCTTTCACCATTCACTAATGCTAAACATTGATTTTGATGTGCCACGCCTTCAGCAATTCGATACATCATTCTACGCATAATTGTCATTGCATAACTTTCATCACAATGATCATATACAGCTAACTGCAAATCTGTAAAAGGAATGATATGTACGGTAATTTTTCCATGAGTATAATGTCTTAAAACATCAACAAGATCTAATACTTTTTCTCTTGCCAATTCATTTGTATATGGCGGTGAAGCATAGTGAATACATTCAATATCAACGCCACGTTTTAATGTTAAATATCCGGCAACTGGTGAATCAATCCCACCTGATAACATCAATAAAGCTTTTCCACCAATACCAACAGGATAACCACCAGCACCTTGAATCACATTATCCATAACATAGGTACATTCTTTACGCAATTCAACTTGTATTAATATTTCTGGATGATGAACATCTACTTTTAACTCTTTTGATGTATGATGAAAAATATATCCAGCAATAGCCGTATTGATATCATGTGAGTGAAGTGGATAATCCTTATCATTACGCTTTGTTTTGATTTTAAAAGTATGCCCTTCATTTTTCTCTATAATCTGTAAACATACTTCTTTTATTTTTTCTAAATCACTTTCCACTTTATAACAAACTGAAAAAGAGTGAATGCCAAAGACTGTTTGTAACTTCTGACATACAGCCTCTGGATTTTCATTATTTAACATAATATATAAACGATCAAAAGACATTTCATATCTTAAATGTGAAAACTCTTTTAATATTTCCTTTGTATTCTGTGTTAATTTACGAATAAAAAGTTTACGATTTTTCCCTTTTGTTGTGAGTTCTCCAAATCTGACTAAAATATGACTACATTTCATTGACAATTACCTCTGTTTCTTAATAGTTTTTAAAGTTTTCTTTAAATAAAATAAAAATTCATCTAATTCATCTTGTGTCGTATGATGAGAAAAACTAATACGAATCGCACTTTTAGCAATATCTTCTCGAATTCCCATCGCCTGTAATGTTCTTGAAATATCATTTTTATGAGATGAACAGGTACTTTTGGTTGATACATAACATTCATACATTTCTAAAGCATGTAAAATCACTTCTGGTTTATACCCTACACATGAAAAATTGAGAATATATGGTGAAACATGCTCACTAGGTGTATTGATGACAATATCAGGTATCTGAGTGAGCTGTTCTCTTATATAATGATTCAAAGAAGTCACGTATTGATATTTCTGTTCTAAATTTTCTAGAGCTAATCTTAATGTTTTCGCAAACATTGTATGTGTAGCTGTATTAGATGTTCCTCCACGCAATTGATGTTCCTGCTGACCACCATTAATTAATGGAACTAATGACGTAGATGTTTTTTTATATAAAACACCACTTCCTTTTAATCCATAAATTTTATGTGCTGAAAAACTCGCTAAATCTACATGAGTGAGATCAATAGGCATCTTTCCTAAAGCCTGTACCATATCGACATGTAATTTTATTTTTGGATTGATCTTTTGAATCATCTGATAAACCTTTTCAATAGGAAAAACCATTCCCACTTCATTATTCACATACATCATCGTGATTAAAATTGTATCTGGTCTGATTGCTTCTTCCAGCTGTTTTAAATCAAGATTTCCTGAAGCATCTACTGATATAAAATCAACTTCAAAACCAAAGACATCTCTTAATTGAATACATGACTGATAAACACTGGAATGTTCTACTGCAGTTGTAATGATATGTTTTCCTCTATTTTGATATTGAAAAGCACATCCTTTAATAGCTGCACTATTAGATTCACTGGCACCACTTGTAAAAATAATTTCTTCTGGTAAAACATGTAATAATTGTGCTGTTAATTCTCTTGATTTTTCCATTAAAGCACTTGTTTTTAATCCTAAAGAATATAACGAATCAGCATTAGCAAAATAATCATTTAATAATGACTGATACATATGATTCACTTCTTGGTTCAATGGTGTTGTTGATACATAATCTAAATAAATCATATCTTTCCTCCATAGTTCATTATATGTATATATACCATTTTTATTAAGAAAAAGCCACTAAAAAAGTCCAAATTAGGACTTTTCGCTTGTTTTTTGAATTAAATTTTCATATGAACCTGGCTGAATCTTTTCAATAATATCTACTGCAGTTGATAGAGCTTTTGTGTACTCACCATTTCTAAATAAGACTTCTGCCTTTGTTAATTCAGTATTCACCTCTAAAAAAGTAGAACGATAACGATTTCCAAAAACAATAGCTTCTTCAACCATTTCAGCTGTGACAATTAAGTTATGGACATTATCATATAATTTATAAATAATATCTCTTGCACTATCAACACGTTTAGATAATTCAGATAATTCCACTGGACGGTGCATACGATAGGCTTGAATCTGTGCTGCTTTATCGTAAGAATCCTGAATATAATCTTTGTAAGATTCATTGATCATAGGTAAGTGTTTATTCTTAATTTCAGATTTGATTTCCAATAATACAATATTAATATTTTCTAACTCATCAATAGCACGCTGTTCCTGTAAATATAAATGATCACGAAATGCAAAGAATGAATTTAAGTCATCCTGATGAGTTAAAGCTGCATTTTTTATCTTTTCAACTTTATCAATCATTTGTAAGTAAGAGAAATTACCTGCATTCATTTCTTCTTCTAAATCATAAGATTCTCTTAAAATCTGATCAAAGTCTTTATATTTTTCTTGAATATCAACATAATCTTCATTAATCAAATATAAATTTTCAATACGATTTTGATCAATTAAAGCTTGTTTATACTGATCATAAATCTGAGTAATAACTGTATAAGATTCATCCCATTTTGTTTTAAAATCATCATATGATTGTTTTTCAACTTCTAAATCTTTAATAATAGCATCAATATCATCAACTAATTTCTGTAAGACTTCGCCAACATTTTCTAATTGTAATTGTTGAATATGTTGAGTTGTTGTTTCTAAAGTGGATTGGATGGCCTGATAACGTGCAGATACATTTAACTTTTCTAACGCAAATTCTCCATTAGACATATCTTTAATCAAATTATCCAAATAATGAATCTTTTTAGGAATATACTGTCTGACAATAGCGATATAATCAGGTAACTCCTGTAATCGGGCATTTAACCAATCTACTTTTTTATCAATATCCTGTGTTAAATTTTTAGCATCTTCAAACCTCTGATTATTCATCATATCTTCAAGCTTTACAAAAGAATCATCAAGATTATTAAAAATATTTTTAATGCCCTTAACAAAATCTTCTACTTTAAAACGGATTGTTTCATAGTAATCTATCAATTGTCGATACTTTTCTTTCACACGAATAATTTCAATTCTTTGAACATTCTCAATTTCAGTAATCTCTTCAATTTTTGCCAGTAAAGCTTGAGAATCATCTTCATAGATTTTCAACATGCTTTCTAATTCTTTCATTTTAGAAGATATTTTTCTAAGTTTACCATAAAAAAGCTGTTCATCTACTTCATTAACCAATACACCTAATTGATTTTTCTGATAATCTGTAATACGTTCAAATTCCTGAGCATATTCTTCATATTTTTCCAGAACCTCTGGCATATTTTTAGAAATACTGTGGACTCTTCCTAAACGATATTGTAATGGCAGTGATTTAATGCCATTCATGCGATTTTCCACATCCACAATTAATTTCCTATATTTTCTTAATCTCATTCCCCTATAAAATAAAAGTAGTATTACAAGCGCAACAATACCTATACCTATAAAAATGAGATTACGTATACCTATTTGTTCAATCAATCTCATAATATTATCCATCATTTAAAATTCCTCTCTTTTCCTAAGTTTTATTTTATCATAAATAGAAAGGTATTTCATCATCTTTTTCCAAAATCCTACATAGACAAGAGATATACTGCCATCAAAAGAAAAAAGTATTGAACAAAATAACTGTCCAATACTTTGATATTGATCATCTTATCCTAAACGGTTGTAGTATTCAACGATAAGTGATTCATTGATTTCTTGATTTAATTCTGATCTTTCAGGTAATCTGATGAATTTACCTTCCATTTTATCAGCATCAACTTCAACAAATCCTGGTACATGTGTTTGAGAAGCTAAAGCGTTTTTGATAATTTCTAATGAACGAGAACGTTCTTTAACAGAAATAACATCTCCAACTTTAACTTGACAAGAAGCGATATCAGTTTTAACTCCATTTAATAAAATATGTCCATGGTTAACTAACTGTCTTGCTTGTCTTCTTGTTGTTGCAAAACCTAATCTATAAACAATATTATCCAATCTAGATTCTAGTAAACAGAAGAAATTGTAACCAGTAACTCCTTCCATTTTTCCAGCTCTTTTGAATGTGTTATGGAATTGTTTTTCATTAACTCCATACATATGTCTTACTTTTTGTTTTTCAGCTAATTGTAATCCATATTCTGTTAATTTCTTTCTTTTTTGACCATGTTGACCAGGTGCATATGGTCTTCTTGCTAATTCTCTACCAGTTTCTAATGTTGAAAAACCTAAACGTCTAGATTTTTTCCATTGTGGTCCAGTATAACGTGACATTTTCTTTCCTCCTATTGTTTTATTTGGCATAAAACAATAACATGCATAGATCAGTTAGGGTGTGTTTGTACTAAGTATTTCTCTTTGCAGCAAGATACTCTACATCCCTTTGTCACAAACGCATGGGCTAACCCTCTATGTGCTGCTATCATTTATTGCACTAATACATTATAACAAGCTTTTTTATATTGTCAAATATTTTTTTCAATATCAACAGAATATCTATTTTATCTTTATTTTTCATCCTCAAATCATGTTTTTATAGTCTCCATTCAAAAACACAAACCATTACATTTCATATTCATCATACATATAAGCATGTTTTAAAAATTCATAATCATCAAATAAAGCACCATTTGCAGTATCTACATCAAATTCTTCAAAAATAAAGTCATCCAAATTCAAACCTAAATCTTGAATATGCTCAACGAAAGCTTGTCTATCATGATAATACATATCCAAAAGTGAATGTTCATCTTCCCAAATACCAAAGCCTTCTCCAGCCATAATTTCTATATCGTGAAGAGTTTGTACATTTGGGTGTTGTTCAATATCTTGAATCTGAATATCAAATATATAATCATCACCAAAATCATACCATAACGAAAAAGTATCTCCCTTTTTCAAATCTAGTTCATCTAAGAAAACATCTGATGCATAATCATCTAACATTTCTTCATCACATTGATCACAACCAAATTTTCCCTGATCAGTTATAAATGTAAAAAGATGAGTACCCTCTGCCTGAAACATGGTTAATATATAATATGCCAATTCATCTAAAGGCATATGATAAGGGATACGTACCTGGCGATGAATATACTTTTCTAACTCTCTAACCACAATACGACATATGACTGTTTTCTTCATTTCAGGAATAGCTTCCATCATATGTTCTAAATATTCCTGTAAAACACCTTCAAACAATTCATCCTGAAATTGAAGCTGATTCAAACATAATGTCATGGCTAACATAATACCTTTCTTTAAAAAATAAGGACTTTCATCTCCTGCTACATCTTCAAATTGACGAATAATATCTTTTAATTCATCAGATTCATTTAAAATAATATCATCATAAATATGATCAACACATTCAAAAATATGATTTTCTAACATATTTTTACACCTCCTGATTTTATTTTACAATATTTCCAAAATATTCATAGAATAACATATGTTTTTGATCTATTTTCTTCACTTTTTCGTCATTTTTTTCCAAGAATATTATCAAATATAGTCATTTTTTCTTTTATCCTGTCGAATTTTATATGAAAACTACTCCTATAAAATTCTTGAAACAGCTTATCAGTCATATCAATTCATCATCTTGTGTATAAAAATATGTATTGAGCCATAAAAAAATATCGAACAAAATTCTTTATCTTGTTCGATACCTTCATGTTAATGAAAAAGAAATCTTTTCCATGATTTTGTATTCAATTGGTGCCTGAGGTCGGACTCGAACCGACATGACATAGGTCGCAGCATTTTGAGTGCTGTGCGTATACCAGTTTCGCCACTCAGGCAAATCAAATTGCTTATTTATTATATTACATATCTTTTTAAAAATCAATAAAAATCGCAATTTATTTCATGATCATTATATATACCAATAGCCTGCAAATAACTATATATAATTGTTGGACCTACAAAACAAAAACCATGTTTTTTTAAATCTTTAGAAATTTGTGTAGATAGTTCATCACTTGATGGAACATCCTGTGATGTCTGATAATGATGTTGAACCGGTTGAAAATCAACATAAGACCATATAAAAGAATCAAAACTTCCATATTGTTTTTGAATTTCAAGAAAAGCTTTGGCATTCGTTATAATTGCCTTCATTTTTAAACGGTTCTTGATCAATCCTTCTGTTTGCATTAACTCATCATATTTTTTTGAATCATATAAGGCAATGCGATGATAATCAAAATGATCAAGAGCCTTATCATATAATTCTTCTTTTTTTAAAATAATATCCCAGCTCAGTCCTGCCTGTAAACCTTCTAAAACTAACATTTTATATAATTGCGTTTCATCATGTTGAGGAATACCCCATATATGATCATGATAAGCGATTAAACGCTCATTATATGCCCATTGACACCTTTTCATACCATCACCGTTTCTTATTTTAACATATCTTTTCTAGTTTACATAGACATTTTTCACTTGTATAATAGCATTGGTGAACAAAATGAATGAATTATTTAAAAATGAAATGAAAACAATATTAAAAGATGAATATGATGATTTTATACAATCATTACAAAAGCCTCCTGTTAAAGCTTTTTATTTAAATCCTTTAAAAAAGGATTGTCTACATTATTTCAATCAGGATGCTATTTCTCCCCATCCAGTTGTACCAGATGGATATTATTTTGATTATGAAAAATACCCACTAGGAAAATCTCCTTTTTTCTCTTGTGGTTTGTATTATATTCAAGAACCAAGTGCCATGCTTGTTGCTCATTTTTTAGACATTCAAAAAGATGATTATGTATTAGATATGTGTGGTGCTCCAGGAGGAAAGAGCTGTGCAGTAGCTAGTCGATTAGGTCCTCAAGGCTTAATGATTACCAATGATATCAATACATTGCGTGCCAAAATTCTTTCTGAAAATATTGAAAGATTTGGTTTAAAAAATACCATTGTAACCAATTGTGATCCTATTCAATTTACAAAAATTCTTCCTGAATTTTTTGATAAAATCATTTTAGATGCACCTTGTAGTGGTGAAGGGATGTTTAGAAAAGATGAACAAGCTATCACAACATGGTCCCCTGAAAAAGTACAGGAGTGTGCCTATATTCAACGACAATTGATTGATCAGGCGATGCAATTATTAAAGCCTGGAGGGACACTGATTTATTCTACCTGTACATATAATACAAAAGAAAATGAAGAACAGATCAAATATATTCTTGAACGATATGATTGTTGTTTAAAGCCACTCAAAAGAAGTCATGGAATGGCTAATGGCATTGGACTAGATGGAGTTGTTCGTTTATATCCGCATCATTATCAGGGCGAGGGACATTTCATTGCCTGCATTCAAAAAAATGGTCAGTCTGTATCTAAAAAATACAAGCCTATGAAACCTCATATTTCTAAACAAAATCAAAAACTGGTTGATGAATTTTATCAGAAATATCTCAACATTCCTACTCCTGATTATCTTTATGACAATCATAATCATATTTATGCTCTCATGCCTCAATTCCCTGATTTACAAGGAATACGTGTTTTACGCAATGGACTTTATCTAGGGGAATGTAAGAAAAACAGATTTGAACCAAGTCTTGCTTTAGCTTTAACATTAACTCAAAAAGACGTCAAACAGTTTTATCGTTTTCATGAAAATGATGATGAAATCAAACAGTATTTGCATGGAGAAGCCATCCAGGGATCAAACCACAAAGGTTATGGTGTCATTTTTGTAGAAGATTATCCTCTTTCTTTCTATAAAGAAAGTCAAGGCTTAGCTAAAAACTTATATCCAAAGGGGTTAAGAAGATGAATCGTTATGAAACATTAAAAGACTATTTCTTTACACATATTGAAGAACAATGTCATGGTATTTATAAGCAAAAAGCTTTACTACACAGCATTCAAGTCTCTACTTTATGTCAGAAACTTGCCTTAGAACATCACTTAGATGTTGAACTTGCAGGCATCATTGGATTATTTCATGACTACATTCAATTCACTCAACATTCCTCATTCCAGCATGGTCTAAGATGTAGTGAATGGATCAGTAGTATTTTAAGTGAATTTCAGGATGATGAAAAAGCTATTATTCAACAAGCCATTGCTAGACATAGTGAAAAAGATAAAGTTGATGATGCATATAGTGAGATTCTTAAAGACGCTGATGTCTTAGCCCAATACTTTGCTGAAACAGATATTGTTTTATCAGACGAAGGACAAAAAAGACTTAAAAAATATCTCCCAGAAAAAATCTAGGAGATATTTTTTATTTCAACATATTTTCTAAAGTTTCATAAGGAACAAATCCTAATTGACGATTGACAGCTTGTCCTTTTTTAAAAGTTATCAATGTTGGAATAGATTGTACACCAAATTGCATTGCAAGAGAAGGTTCCTGATCTACATCTACTTTCACAACTTTGACTTCAGGATGTTCCTGTGCCAATTTATCAATACTTGAAGCTAACATTTTGCATGGTCCACACCAGTTTGCAAAAAAATCTACAAAAACAACATCATTTTGAGCAATAACATTTTCAAATTCCTGACTGTTAACATGTAAAACTTCTGACATAAAATGCCCTCCTTTATTTTATTATAGTTTTCTTTTTTTGATTACATACAGAGTTTAACATAGACTTCTTATTTTTACAACGAATGTGCTTAAAAAGAAAAAGGTCTGACGACCTTAATCCATTTCAATAGCTCCTGTATACAATTGATAATATTTACCTTTTTGTTTCATCAATGTTTCATGGTTACCTCTTTCAATGATATGACCATGTTCAAGAACCATAATACAATCACTATTTTTAATTGTAGATAATCTATGAGCAATAACTAATGTTGTTCTTCCTTCCATTAATCCATCCATACCCTTTTGAACAAGAGTTTCTGTTCTTGTATCAATAGATGAAGTAGCTTCATCTAAGATTAAAGCAGGAGGATTCGCAACAGCAGCACGAGCAATCGCAATTAATTGTCGTTGCCCTTGAGAAAGATTCGCTCCATCTCCAGTTAACATTGTATCATAACCATCAGGTAGATGTTTGATAAAAGCATCTGCATTAGCAAGTTTAGCAGCTTCAATACATTCTTCATCAGTCGCATCTAAACGTCCATAGCGAATGTTATCCATAACAGTTCCTGTAAATAAGTGTGTATCTTGCAATACGACACCTAATGAGCGACGTAAATCATCTTTCTTAATTAATTTGATATCAATACCATCATAAGTAATCGTTCCACTTTGAATATCATAAAAACGATTAATTAAGTTTGTAATAGTTGTTTTACCGGCACCAGTTGCTCCAACAAAAGCAATTTTTTCACCAGGATTAGCAAATACATCAATATCATGTAAAACCATATGATCATCAAAATAACCAAAGTTGACATTTTCTAATTTCAAGTCACCTTTCATTTCAACCAATTCTACTTCACCGTTTGCTCTTGGATGACGCCATGCCCAATGTCCTGTACGTTTATCAGTTTCCACCATTTTCCCATCAACAAATTCTACACGACATAATGTCACGATACCTTCATCTACTTCTTTTTCCTGATCCAACAATTCAAAAATACGTTTCGCTCCAGCTTGTGCCATAGCGATAGAATTGATTTGCATAGACACTTGCCCAATTGGGTTATTAAAACTTCTATTCAATGTCATAAATGCAACAAGTGTTCCAATTGTTAATGAAGAATCAAAACCAGATAATGCCAAAACAGCTCCAATCACCGCACATAAAATATATGACATATTTCCTACCTGAATGGTAACTGGCATTAAAACATTGGCAAATTTATTAGCTTGATATGAACTTTGACGTAATTCTTCGTTAATATCTCTAAAACCTTCAATAGCTTTTTCTTCATGGTTAAACACTTTAACAACTTTCTGTCCAGAAATCATTTCTTCAATATAACCATTGACTTTTCCTAATGTTTCTTGTTGTTTAATAAAATATTTTGCTGAACGTCTTCCAATAGAACGTGAAATAAAGAGAATAATACAAACCATAATGACACTTATTAATGTTAAAGTCACATTTAACATTAACATTGATATAAGAACAGTAATAATTGTAATAGCACTTGAAGTAAACTGTGGAATAGATTGACTAATTAATTGTCTTAAAGTATCAATGTCATTTGTATAAACAGACATAATATCTCCGTGAGTTGTTCTATCAAAATAACGAATTGGTAATGATTCCATGTGTTCAAACATTTCTACACGTAAATCACGTAAGAAACCTTGTGTAACAGTAACCATAATACGGGTATAGGCATAAGCAAAAACAATTCCTGCCAAAAAGAAACAAGCCATAACAGAAAGAGCAGAAAACAATCCAGAAAAATCAGGAGATGGTTGTCCAATTAAAGGCATAATATAATCATCAATTAATCTTTGTTGGAATACCTGGCCCTGTACACTACAAATGGCCTGTCCAATAATACATATTAAAACAATAACTATAGCCAAACCATAACGTTTAAAGACTTTCTTTAAAAGACGTGCTAAAACATTTTGTTTTTTCATATTATGCTTCCTCCTTTCCTTTTGTCTGTGTTTCATATATTGTACGATAAATACCACTTGTTTTTAATAAATTTTCATGTGTATCAAAATCATCAATAACACCATCATTTAATACAATAA
Source organism: Clostridium sp. AUH-JLR23 (assembly GCF_964238065.1). Classification (NCBI taxonomy): domain Bacteria; kingdom Bacillati; phylum Bacillota; class Clostridia; order Eubacteriales; family Clostridiaceae; genus Clostridium; species Clostridium sp. AUH-JLR23. Next base: position 11,716 of record NZ_CAXSKY010000001.1, on the reverse strand, counting down.
TACGATCTGCATTTTGCACACTTGATACACGCTGTGAAATAATAATTTTTGTCGTATCTGGAATACGTTCTTCAAATGATTTTTGAATACTTGCATCAGTCGCAGTATCAACAGCACTTGTTGAATCATCCAGAATTAATATTTTTGGTTTCTTTAACAATGCTCTGGCAATACATAAACGTTGTTTTTGTCCACCAGAAACATTTGTTCCACCTTGTTCAATATAAGTATTATACTTATCAGGGAAATCTTGAATAAAATCATCAGCACAAGCCAAACGACATGCTTCCTGACATTCTTCTAAAGTCGCATTTTCATTTCCCCATCTTAAGTTCTGTAAAATAGTTCCACTGAATAAGACATTGTTTTGTAAAACAACAGCTACTTCATTTCTTAATACTTCCAAATCATATTTTCTAACGTCTTCACCACCAACAATGACACTTCCTCTATCAACATCATAAAGACGACTGATTAAGCTGACAAGTGTACTCTTAGCACTTCCTGTACCTCCAATGATTCCAATTGTTTCACCAGAGTGAATGTGGATATCAATATCTCTAAGTACTGGTTCACCTGTTCCATGTTTATAAGAAAAAGTCACATGATCAAAAGTGACAGATCCACTTTTCACTGTTTTTAAGGCATTTTCAGGAGAAACCAAATCTGATTTTTCATTTAAAACTTCGGCAATACGTCTTGCTGAAGCAAATGACATTGTAATCATAACAAATGCCATAGATAACATCATTAATGACATCAAAATATTCATGATATAACTAAATAATGTCGTCAATTCTCCTGTTGTTAGAGTTCCACCAACAACACTCTTTGCTCCTAACCATGATAAAAGTAAAATACATCCATAAACAGCTGTCATCATAGCAGGGTTGTTTAAAGCCAATACAGATTCAGCCTTTACAAATAAACGATAGATATTTTGTGCAGCTCTTTTAAATTTTTCATTTTCATATTTTTCTCTGACGAATGATTTGACAACACGAATAGCGACAACATTTTCTTGAACACTTTCATTTAAATCATCATATTTAGGAAAGACCTGATTAAAATAACGTGTCGCTGTAATCATGATAAATCCTAAAACAATAATTAAGAATCCCATTGCTCCAACAAAAATCAAACTTAATTCATGATTAATCATAAAAGCCATTGTCAGGGCACAAATTAAGTTCATTGGTGCACGAATACACATACGAATAATCATCTGATAAGCCATCTGAACATTCGTCACATCTGTTGTTAAACGTGTAACAAGTCCAGCAGTACTGTATTTATCTATATTAGAGAATGAAAATGATTGAATATTTGTATACATTCCATCTCTTAAGTTAGCAGCAAATCCTGTTGAAGCCTTTGCGGCATATTTCCCAGCTAAAAAACCAGTTGATAAAGTTCCAATTGCAATAATAAACATGATAAATCCATATTTATATACAGCATTAATATTTCCAGCTTCAATTCCTAAATCAATAATTCTTGCCATTAACAAAGGAATCAAAATCTCCAAAATAACTTCGACGATAACAAAAAACATTGTTAAAAAAGAATCTTTTTTATATTGTTTGATTTGTTTCATCAATGTTTTAATAACCATATAACCACCCCTTCTTTAAAGATTTGTAACCAACACGATTGCTAATCTGTAGATTCCTGTTCATTTTTAGACATATTTTGAATCATATGATCCGCAACATCTATAAATGTTTCAATTTGTTGAGTTGTTAAACCATCAGTTAATTTATCATGAAGTTGCATCATAGCCTGATTAATCCATTCATGAATCTCTAAACTTTTTTTGGTTAAAACAATTTTTTTCAAACGTCCATCATAATCTACAGGAACACGTTCAATCAACCCCCTCTTATTCATCAAGGTCAGCATTTCAGAAGTCGTTGAACGATTAATAGAAAATTCCTCTTCAATATCCTTTTGAAAAGTATCCTTGCCTTCACTGTCTCTTAATTGAATAAAACCAATGATCCATGTTTGCATCATTGTCGCTCTATCATGTTGGGGTCCCAAATGTTTATCCATATTTCTTTTCATTAAATTGCTTAATGTTTTAATACGATATCCAATTGGATCTCTAAACATCGTACCACCTCCATTGTTCGGTTACGAACAGTATTATAATACACATTTTTTTGAATGTAAAGCATTAATATATAAGAAGTCCAGTATTTTTAAAATGATCACTCAAAACAAAAATATAAAAAAAAGGAAATTGACACTTCATAGTCAATTTCCATATCAAACATTTAAATTGAAACGTTTACTGTTTTTCCATCTGGTCCAGGTGTTTCATTTAAATAATTTGCAATTTTTTCTCTTGTTTCCTGATTGCTGACAACACAGGCAGACACTTTTGATGCTTCTCCTTCAACCAAAGCACCAGCAAAACCAGCACATCCTGGATAACCACAACCACCACAATTGGCACCTGGCAACATTTCTGTAACATCGCTGATACGGTTATCTTCTTCAACACGAAGATATTGATTCGCTATACCTAAAACACATCCAAGTACAGCTCCAATAACAAGCAATGCTAAAATAGCACTAATTTGCATCTTTGACTTCCTCCTTATGATGAGCACTGTGATGAGAACAAGCAATGTTATTGCATCCTACACATTCACTCATATCTTCACACCCTTCTGGTTTTGGTGTGTGTTTATTTAATAAATATGTTCCAATAAAGATGGCTATTAAAATAACTAGCCAAATAATTGCCCAAATAGTCATTAAACAAGACCTGCGATTCCGGCAATAGCACATGCCATAATACCAGCAGTAATTAATGCAATTGGTGTTCCTTTAAAGCTTTCAGGAACATTTGCAATGTCTAATCTTTCACGAATTGTCGCAAAAACATAAATAACAATTGTAAATCCAATTGGTACTGCAAGACCTGCAACCATAGCTTCAATAAATGTATAACCAGCACTGATATTATCTAATGCTACACCTAATACAGCACAGTTTGTTGTAATCAAAGGTAAATAGACACCCATTGATTTATAAATTTCTGGACTTGTCTTTTTCAAGAACATTTCAACAAATTGTACTAAAGACGCAATAACCAAGATAAATGTAATTAAATCCAAATAAGTAATATTTAATGGAGTTAATACATAATAGTATAAAAGATATGTGATAATTGATGCTAAGAAGATGACAAATGTAACAGCATATCCCATGTTCAAAGCATTTTTAGGTTTCTTAGAAACACCTAATAATGGACAAATAGCATAAAACTTACTTAATACAACGTTATTAACAAACGTTAAACCTACAAATAAACTTACTAATTCCATAAACTATTTGACCTCCGCTTTCTTTGCTTTATTAGCTTTTCTTACTTTTAAGAATTGAATAAACGCAAGAATTGTTCCTAAAGTAATGAAGGCTCCAGCAGGTTGAGTAAACAAGCTGATTGCGTAATCACTAAAGAAACTAAATTGGAAAATAATCTGACTTGCATCAAATGGATTATATAATGATAAACCACCTGTTCCAATTAATTCTCTAAAGAATGAAATAATCACAACTGCAAATGTATATCCAAGCCCCATTCCTAAAGCATCTAAAATAGAGTCAACAACACCATTTTTAGAAGCAAAGCTTTCTGCTCTTCCTAAAATAATACAATTGACAACAATTAAAGGAATGAAAACACCTAATGATTCATACAAAGCAGGTGTATATGCATTCATAAGCATTTGAACACATTTAACAAGTGTTGCAATAATAACAATAAATACAGGTATTCTAATTTCGTTAGGAATGATTTTTCTTAATAAAGAAATAATAAAGTTACTCATTAACAAAACACAAATAACAGCCATTCCCATACCAATTGCATTTGTTAATGAAGTTGTAATTGCTAGGGATGAACATAGACCTAACAATAAAACAAAGATTGGATTTTCAGCAATTAATCCTTTTTTAAATATATCAAATTTCTTCATCTATGTTCCCTCCTTACTTATAGTTTTCATTGTAATGTTGTGTTGCTTGTTCAATTCCTTCAACAACAGCTGTTGAAGAAATTGTAGCACCAGAAATTGTATCAATAGAATCACCAATGTTCTTACCTACAACACTACTAATAAATGCTTCGCCAGCAACTTGATCACCAATACCTTTTGTTTCAGTACTGCAATCAATAATTTGTAATCCTTTATATGTTCCATCTTTATCTAAAGCAATCAAAGCTTTAACTTCTCCCCCATATCCTTGAGCAGCAGTTTCATAAATATATCCTACAGCACTTCCACCTTTATCGGCTTCATATACTGAAACCAAAGCAGGATAATCACTTAAAGAAACATCTAAAGCTTTAAATTCTTCACCACTAGAATAAATTTTGACTAAATTTTCCTTAACACTGGCAATTTTTTGTTCTTGAATAATGGGATCTGTCATGCCATTAACAAATGACAAAGCGCCTCCAGCTAAGCCAGCCACAATTGCAAGGAAAACAGTTAATTTAACAATATTTTTCATCTTATTTCCCTCCTACTTTGTTTGATCAATAGCTTCCTGAATAGCATTGACAATTCCTTTTGTTGTAACTGTTGCTCCTGTTGATGTATCAATTCCAGAAACATCAGCCCATTTAGTTTCGCCATTTAAAACATTATCATGGAAAGTTTTGGCTTTTTCATTTAAACTTCCACCTGTTCCTGATTCGATTAAATCTTTTCCAAATCCACCTGTTTCTCCAGCGTATTCAACAACTTCTACTTTTGTGACAGTTTCATTTGCTTTATTCACAGAAACTTTAACTGTCATTGGATTAGCATCTCCACCAAATCCTTTTGCTGTTAAAGTATATGTGTAAGTATCACCATCAACAACCGGTGCTTTTTGAGCTTGTTCAATCGCACCTTTTATAGCATTGACAATTCCTTTTGAAGTGACTGTCGCACCTGTTGATGTATCAATACCATCAACATCACTTGTAGAAAGACTACCATTTAACACTTGATCATAGAAAGTTTTGGCTTTTTCATTTAAATTTCCACCTGTTCCTGATTCGATTAAATCTTTTCCGTATCCACCTGTTTCACCAGCGTATTCAAGAACTTTAACAGATTCAACTGTATCACCATCAATTTTAACTGCCACTTTCATTGGATTAGCACTTCCACCAAATCCATTAACTTGCATGACATATCCATCATCAGTTGTTTCAAGATATGTCCATTGAACTTTATTAGCTTCTTCTTCAGCCTTTTTCTTTTCTTCTTCCTCTTTTGCTTTTTGAGCTTCTAATGCTTCCTGTTCAGCTGCAGCAACATCATTTTTAATACCTGTGCTGATACCAAAGACACATGCAACAGCTACAACTAAGCTAATACCAATAGCAGTCCATTGTTTACCAACATTTTGGTCAGTTCTACCTAAAACAAATGAGTCAATTAATGGTGTTAACATATTCATCATTAAAATTGAGAATAATACACCTTCAGGATAATTCGCTTTTAAACGAATAATCATTGTTAAAAATCCTAAACAAATACCATAAATAATCTTTCCTAACGGACTAGATGGTGATGTAACTGGGTCCGTTGCCATAAAGACAGCCCCAAACATTGCTCCACCTAAACAGAAATGAATTAATGGATAACTTATAGGATCTAATCCATTCACTAAAGCAAACACTTCAGCTAAAACTAAGATTGTTCCCATATAAGCAACTGGAATTCTCGCATCATAAACTTTTCTGATAGCTAATATAATTCCAACAATTAAAATCAATACAATACAAGTTTCTCCTAAAGCACCAGTATGATTACCGAAGAATAAATCACCTAAAGTATAAGAGAAGCTTTCTCCACCTAGCCATGAAGTTCCAGCCAACATTGTTGTTGGTGTTGCTTTTGTTGCAATATCAATACCATTTACAGTATCAGGAATATTTGCAATCAGTTCTGCACCATAAGCCAAATGTACAACAACACGACCAACTAAAGCTGGATTGAAGATATTGTGTCCAAAACCACCATAAACCAATTTACCAAAGAATATAGCAATAAATGAACCAATAGCTGTCACATATAAAGGTGTTCCAGCTGGCAATGTTAATGTAAAGATAATAGCTGTTACCCATGCAAAACTATTTTTCAAATAAGTGAGAACTTTTTCTTTATGAATAAGTGCCCATACAGCTTCAGTTGCAATCGCAACAACCAAAGAAACAATATACATCAATGCAACATGCATCAATGGATCATTTGTTGTAAAGTTATAGTAATAATAATATAAAGAATAAGCAACTAGCACCAAAAGACCAATTGTCAAATCTCTCATAATACGATGTGTAGAGAGCTTTTGTCTATAATTTGGTGATGTTTTTTGTAAAGTAATTTTCATTAATCTTCACCCTCCCTACGCACTCTTTTTTCTTTGTGCTAACTGGTAACGACGTTTTGCTTTTGCAACCATATCTGTCACTTCAATCTTACTTGGACAAATATATGTACACATACCACATTCAACACAACGAGATGTATCTAATTTTTCAATAAGTTCAACATTGGCTGCCTTTTCTGCCTGCATAATACGTACAGGTTGCAAATGCATTGGACAGTGCAATGTACATTCACCACATTTTAAACATGGTAATGGTTGAATATTTTCTTTTTTCATAACTGTAATGGCATTGTTATGAGAATAGATTACAAATGTATCATTCATAACAGATTTTCCCATCATTGGTCCACCACCAACTAAGAATCCATCACAATCTTCATCAATATATCCACCAATTTTTTCAACAATATAATTAACTGGTGTTCCAATTGCGACATCAACATTTTGTGGTTCTTTCAAACCATTTCCAGAGAATGTCACAACACGACGTGTAATTGCTTCGCCTTGACGAATTCCTTTAGAAACAGCAATTGCTGTTGATGAGTTATTGACAATAACACCTATTTCAGCAGGTAAACGATCATATTCCTTTTTAAAGACTGTACGAATCAATACTCTTTCCCATCCCATAGGATAACGATCAGGAACTTCACGTGGTTCAATGTTATCATAGTTTTTAGCTTCTTCTACTAAGAGTTCCATTAAATCAGGTTTATGTTCCTTAATAGCAATAATGGCTTTTTTAGCTCCCGCAGCTTGAATTAAATAATGTGTCCCATCAAAAAGTGCTTTAATATCTCTCTTCATAGCGACATGATCACTTGTTAAGAATGGTTCACATTCTACACCATTAATTAAAATTGTTTCAATGTTTTGAACATTTTCATATTTAACATATGTTGGGAATCCAGAACCACCTAATCCAACAATTCCCAATTCTTTAATGGCTTTAATAATATCTTCCTGACTCATATGATCAGGATCACTGACTTCATATGCTTTTACTCTTTCATCTTTATGATCATTTTCAATCACAATATGATTTTGTAAACGCTTTGAAGCATGCATACGTTTTTCTATTCCCTTAACTGTTCCAGAAACTGGAGAATAAATTGGAACGTACATACTTTTACGTGTTGCCAATTTTGTTCCAATGCAGACATGATCTCCTTCTTTAACATGGACATCAAAATCTGTTGCAACTCCTAAAACAAGGGGAACATAAATAACGTCAGGTGTTTCGATAGTCAAAATAGGTTTATCTTTAGTTAAGCCTTTTTGGCCATCTAACTTTACTTTTCCTTTTCCAGATAAAATTGACATTATATCCCTCCATATCTTTAAAATACTAGTATAGTATAGCATTTTTTTATGTATTTGGAAATAGAATTATATCCTATGTTCACAAAATGTTCACAAAAAAAGTTTCCCATAAAAGGAAACTATTTTCTAATCAGACTAACCACTGTATCAAATTTGGCAGAATATGGATATGTATCTATAGGAATGATCTTTTCTATACGATAATATTTATCCAATTCTTCTAAATCTTTCGCTAAAGAAGATGGGTGATCACTGACATATATAATATGTTTTATTTTTGATAAGATAAAACTTTGTTTAAAAGCATCACTTAATTCAGAACTTCTTACAATCACTTCATCAAAATGATTCTTCTTGCATTGTTGAATACATGCTTCATGAACATTTTGACAAATCCATTGAACATTATCTTTAACCAAGAATTTTGCATTTTCTTTTGCATCACGAATATGATAATTCTTTTCATCAACAGCAACAATATTTTGTTTTAAAGAAAGTTCTAATAAACCTATTCCACAATTCAATGATAAAATCTTTGAATTTTCAGATAATAAAGAACGAATTGTATCAAGTTTTATTTTTTCCATTTGAGGATAAACAGGAAATTCAGATTTTATCGAATATAAATACTTCTGATCAAAACACTGGAATGGCAAATAAGATTGTCCATAAGCCTTTTTATATCCTTGCATTTCAAATTGCTGATAACGTGTTGTATTGATTGTATACCAGATACTTTTCACTTCAGGAATTTGACTGATATCATTGATGACTTCCTGTTTCATGCCATCCTGTCCAGTCACAAATAAAACTTGAATTTGTCCATCAATATTTCGCATACGCATAAAGCGTAAACCTTTTTTTACTTTATCGTTATAATCTCTGACATGATGTTCATTTAAAATATCTTCAATTTTTTGAATACATGTATTGATCAAGGAATCTTGCATTGAACATTGATTCATTAAAGTTAAATATTTTGTTTCACGCTGAAAAATTCCAGCATGTACTTTTCCCTTAAAATATGTTATAGGCAAAGACACAACCTGACGATAATGTAAAGTTTCAGGTGCTTTTATTGTTTTTTGAATAGGTAAACGTTCTACATCAAAATGTGTGTATTTCTTTAAGGCATCTTTCAATAATCCTTTTTTAAATGATAAATGTTTTGAATATTCAAGCGTTGTTAAAGCGCAGCCTTGACAATTTGTGTACTCTTTACAAACCGATGGTTGTCGATATGGTGACTTTTGAATATATCTGACAACTTTTCCCTTTGTAAATTGACGTGTTCTTTCAATGATTTCAACATCTACAATTTCACCTGGCAAAGCATCTTGAATAAAGCATATCTTTTTTTCAATATACCCTATTCCTTCACCATTAATTCCCAATTTCTTTATTTCTACTCTTTCTTTTCTCATCAGAGATCCTCCTGAAATATAATATATTTGTAATATACATGCCAACATAGAAAAATTCGGCAGTCCAGTTAAAAACAAACAAAACAATCACAATAGAAGCCAATGGTCCATATACGGACTGATAATCAGCAATTTGAAAATAAAAACTCAATGCATAGTATAATATCAATAGTAATACACTGGCAACCAATGCCCCTTGAAAAGCATCGCTATAATGAATTTTCATTCTTGGTACAATCATATAAATGCCCGTCAAACAAAAACAAATCAAAGCATATAATAAAATATGACGAATACCCGCATAAGAATATAAAAAATTAAAAATATACGCTAAAGGGCCAATTGCTGTGATTGCGATGACACCAATCAATAACAATAACAGATAAATTGTTACTTTAATTGTATATATATAATACCCTAAAATAGTTTCTTCTGTTTCTGGGTGATACATACGTTTACTAATTTCATATATGTTACCAACACCTCTTGATACTGTATAAATAGATACAAGGATTGTGACAAAGGCAACAGTATTAAAAGAACGTGACTGTAAAATATCTATCAGCATTTGTGCATATTCTTTGACTACAAATTGTTCAATGATATTCTGTAAAATAGTCATATCAATATTAAACAGTGATGTTCCTATTGCAATCAATGTAAATGCTGGTATTAACAGCAACAGAAGATAAAAAGATAAGGCCGCAGCAGCATACGATGGTATAGCAGTACGATAATCATCATATATAATTGTACATCGCTCATAGAATTCTCTCATAAATGGCCTCCCACCAATAAGAGAGGAAAAACATTAACTTTGTTTTTCCTCCCCTTTCTCGTCTTCATTTTCAAATCCCTTTTTTAAATGCAACAATACAATTCTATTCTTATCAATTTCTTTGATTGTAAATATAACCGAATCAATAATGATTTCCTGATTGATTTCAGGACTTCCATTACACTGTCCTAAAACCAAACCACCAATAGACTCAAAATCTTCTGAATCAAATGATGTTTCACAAACATCATTAACCTCATCAATATTCAAACTTCCATCAATGAGATATTCACCTTGACCCAAATCAACAATGGACTGTTCAACTTCATCATATTCATCATCAATTTCGCCAACGATTTCTTCTACAATATCTTCTAAAGTTACAATTCCACTCATGACACCATATTCGTCTAATACGACCGCTAATGACACATGATCTTTTCGCATAGCTTCAAAAACATCAGAAATCTGATTGAATTCATAAACAAAATAAGTATCACGCATGATTTTTGTTACATCAAAATCTTCACGGTGAACATCATATAAAAACAAGTCTTTAATATATAATACACCTATAATTTCATCATATGAATCATTATGAACAGGTAATCTTGAAAATTGAGATTCTCTAAAAGCCAAAATAATTTCATCATAAGTCGTATCATCAGAAATACTTTCAACATGAATTCTTGGGGTCATGACTTCTTTAATTTCAGTATCACCAAATTCAAACACATTATGAATCATTTCTTTTTCTTCATCTTCCAAAACGCCTTCTTCATGAGAAACAGTAACGATGGTTTTTAAATCTTCTTCTGTCATTGTTGGACCTTTGTTAGCATCGCCACCAAAAAGACGAACAAAAAAGCCTGAAACAATATTTAAAATAGCCACAACAGGAGTAAAGATAATAACGATAAACTTAATGAAACGACATACTCCAAAAGCAATAGATTCAGCATTTTGCGTAGCTAGAGATTTAGGCGTAATCTCACCAAAAATTAATATAATTAAAGTCACAACACCTGTTGCAAGTGCAACACCCGTTCCTTCATTACCTAAAATACTAATCACAAAAGATGTCGTTAAAGAAGAAGCAGCAATATTGACTAAATTGTTTCCTACCAATATCGAGCTTAATAAACGTGTCTGATCTTCTAATAATGACCGAATGAGAATCGCTTTCCTATTATTTTCCTCCGCCAATGTCTTTACTCTTATTTTATTGATTGACATAAACGCTGTTTCACTCATTGAAAAAAGAGCCGATAATGAAATAAGCACAATAAAAGTAAAAATCATGACTATCTGACTCGAGTCCATTTTGATACATATCTCCTTCTCATCACATAAATTTCCTAAATATTACTATAAAACCATTGAATTGTCAAACGACCTCTACTTTATAGTATAATATCATTTTTAAAATTATCAATAAAATCCATCTTAAGATTTATTTTTATCTTTCATCTCTAACCACTGCATCCATTCACGATGTTGTTTACGTTTTTGTACAAGAAAAAGAATAGGAAAAACAATACTGCTAACTGCAATCATCCCTAAAAAAGACATTATTAATGTTTGGTTAATCATTTCCATCTATTTTCACACTCCATTTTTATTATAACAAAAAAAGTACACCCATGACAGATGTACTTTGTGAATTATTATAATAAAGATTGATATCGTAAATTGAAAAACTAAATTCCATCCCTAAATCAATTTATATGGAATTTAATTTTACAAATCCAATGATAGAATTTAATTCTGCAAACTTTTATAATAATAG